>ONLD01000038.1:0-17624 GCA_900318565.1 uncultured Bacteroidales bacterium | reverse complement strand
CGCCGCGAAAGCCTCCGGCATAGAGGACGAAGTCATCCGCAACTCCCTCAAGAGCTTCTCACCGATCGAACACAGGCTCGAGCCGGTGCTCAGCATACGCGACGTGATGTATATCAACGACTCCAAGGCCACCAACGTGGACTCCGCGTGGTACGCCCTCGAGTGCCAGACCCGCCCCGTCGTGTGGATTGTAGGCGGCACCGACAAGGGCAACGACTACGCTCCCCTTATGGACCTGGTGCGAGAGAAGGTCAAGGCTATCGTGTGCCTGGGCGTTGACAACTCCAAGATACACGCCGCCTTCGAGGACATCGTGGGCGCGGAGAATATGGTAGATACCCTCAGCGCCGAGGAGGCCGTACAAGTCTCGAGCCGGCTGGCGAGCGAAGGAGACGTAGTGCTTCTGAGCCCGTGCTGCGCAAGCTTCGATTTGTTCGAGAATTACGAAGACCGCGGACGCAAATTCAAAAACGCTGTAAGGAAACTGTAAAATGGCGGACAAGAAACGTACAGTCTGGAACTTCTTCGAGAGAATCGAAGGCGACAAGGTGGTCTGGATCATCGTCCTGATGCTGATCCTGATCTCCATCGTGTGCATATTCTCCTCGACCTCCCGCTTGCTGGAGGGCACCCAGACGCGCGTGGATATGGTCCGCAAACAGCTGTTCGTGGTGACCGGCGGCCTGGTGCTCATTCTGATATGCTACAACATAAAGAGCATCAAGTTCTTCCGCTGGCTCTCCAAGTGGGGTTTCGCGCTTTCCGCAGTGCTTCTCCTGCTGCTGCTGAGCCGTATCAACACCCCGATAGTCCGTTCCGTCGAAATCAACGGCGCAAGGCGCATCCTCCAGTTCGGAGGGCTGCAGATCCACGTATTCGAAGTAATCAAGGTGGCGATGGTGCTCTACCTCGCCTGGGCTCTGGACGCTTTCAAGAAGAAGGAACTCAAGTGGTTCAAGAAAGACATCTGGAAGAAGATAATGTACATCTACCTCCCCTTCCTTGTGACGCTTATTATGATTCTTCCGGGAAGCAACTCGGCTGCCCTTTTCATCGGCGGCATAATGTTTATCGTCATCCTGCTGGGCGGAGGGAACCTCAAGGATATGGCCATACTGGCCGCGGCGGCAGTGGTCCTGCTCGCAGGCTGCTGGGGCATCTACGAAATATCCGGCAAGAAGGCCCTGGGACGCATCGGGACGGCCATCAGCCGCATCTACGAGAACGAAGACTGGGAGCAGAAGGTCCTGGACGCCAGGCCCGGCTCGGACGAATACTACAAGGCCCTGGACAAGATACGCCAGCCCTACAGCGCCAAAATCGCCATCAAGGAAGGCGGCGTGCTCGGCAAGGGCCCGGGACAGAGTACCCAGCGCTACGTCGTGCCGGACATCTCGGAAGACTATATGTACAGTTTCATAATCGAAGAGTACGGACTCTGGGGCGCCCTGATAGTGATTATGCTGTATGTATCCCTGCTCGCAAGGGCATCCATAATAGTGCGCAACTGCGGCAAGGAGCTATATCCGAAAATGTGCGTGGCCGGACTGTGCCTGCTGATTTCGGGGCAAGCCTTCCTGCATATGTTCGTCAATGCCGACATAGGACCGATGACAGGCCAGACGCTGCCTCTTATCAGCCACGGCAACAGCGCGTTTCTCTGCTTCAGCCTGGCTTTCGGCATCATCCTGTCCTTCAGCCGCATCGCCCAGAGACGGATAGAGAAGGAGCAGCGCGACGCGCTCCCTCTCATCGAGCTTAAGGAGAACGTGCAGGCAGGGCTCGACGACCTGGACGCATTCGAGAGCGGAGAGCCGGTAGAGGAGGAAGAAGGAGAAGAGTTGAACGATGAAATGAACGAATATGGAATATAAGAAACTAAGGGTAATTATCAGCGGCGGCGGCACCGGAGGGCACATTTTCCCGGCAGTGTCGATAGCCAAGAAGCTCAGGGAAGTCAATCCCGAGAGCGAAATACTCTTTGTCGGCGCCAGCGGCAAAATGGAGATGGAGAAGGTGCCGGCGGAAGGCTTCGAAATCATAGGTCTTCCCATCACGGGTCTTCAGCGCCAGCTCAACCTGAAAAACATAGCCGGCGACATCCTTGTGCCCTTCAAGTTCCTCGAAAGCATACGCAGGGCCCGTAAGATTATTGACGAGTTCAAGCCCGACATCGCCATAGGAGTGGGCGGCTACGCCAGCGCTCCCCTGCTGATGGCGGCGGTGCAGAAGAAAATACCCGCCCTCATCCAGGAGCAGAACGGATTCGCCGGACTGACCAACAAGATGCTCGGCCCCCGCGTGCAGAGCATCTGCGTGGCCTACGAAGGTATGGAGAAGTTCTTCCCGGCCGATAAGATTATCCTCAGCGGCAATCCGATACGTCCCGAGATGCATCCGTATTCGCGCAGCGAAAAGCTCGAAGGACTGGATTTCTACGGCTTCGACCCGGCCAAGAGGCATATACTCATAGTGGGCGGAAGCCTCGGGAGCGGCACCCTCAACAAGGCAATGAAAGCCTGGATAGAGGCGGGCTGCCCAGGCGGCGAGGACGTGGAAGTGCTCTGGCAATGCGGCAGGTACTATAAGGCAGGTATCGACGCCTTTATGGAGGGCCGCGGGCTGAAGGGAGTGAAGCACACCGACTTCATCGCCCGTATGGACCTTGCCTATGCTATGGCAGATGTTATCATCAGCCGCAGCGGAGCCTCCTCCGTGTCCGAAATCTGCGCCACAGCAAAGGCCGCCGTGTTCGTGCCGTCACCCAACGTGGCGGAAGACCACCAGACGCACAATGCTATGGCGCTGGTGCGCAAGGACGCCGCCCTGATGGTCACAGACGCAGAGGCCCCCGAAAAGTTATTGCAGACCGCCCTGTCGCTGGTCCACGATCCCGAAAGAATCGCAGCCCTGGAGTGCAATGCCGCGGCAATGGCACTTCCCGGAGCCGCACAGACAATAGTAGACGAAGTTTACAAGATACTCGCAAAATGAAAGACGGCAAGCTTAAATATGTCTATTTCATAGGAATAGGTGGAATCGGAATGAGCGCCATAGCACGTTGGTACAAGTTCCGGGGGCTGAGCGTGAGCGGCTACGACCGCACACCCTCCGAATTGACCAAGGAGCTGGAGGATGAGGGCATCAGCGTCCACTACACCGACGATGCTTCCCTCATACCCGCCGACGTGGAGTCCACGCTGGTGATTTACACCCCGGCCGTACCCGACGATTTCGGCGAGCTCCGTTTTGTCAGGGAACACGGCTACAAAGTGGTCAAGCGCTCGAGGGCTCTGGGTGAAATCACCCGTGACCAGACCTGCCTGGCGGTGGCCGGCACCCACGGCAAGACTACCACGTCCACGCTGGTGGCCCACATCCTCACCGAGAGCGGCGAAGGCTGTTCCGCATTCTTGGGCGGCATCTCCAAGAATTACGGCACCAACCTGCTTATGAGCCGCTCGAGGGTGGTCGTGGCCGAAGCGGACGAATTCGACCGTTCGTTCCTTCAGCTGCACCCCGACATCGCGGCCATTACGGCAATGGACGCCGACCATCTCGACATCTACGGCGACCTGCAGCACGTGCAGGAGGCCTTCCGGGAGTTCGCGGGCCAGGTCCACGAGACCATCATCCTCAAATACGGGCTCCCCATCACGCCGGACCAGGTCAGCGCAAGGATATTCACTTACCACTTCGACGACCCGCGCGCCGATTTCCACAGCGCCAACCTGCGCCTCGACGCTGAAGGCCACTACACCTTCGACCTGGTGTACCCCGGCGGCACTCTCAACGACATCCGCGTCGGCACTCTCGGCTGGGTCAACGTGGAAAACAGCATAGCCGCGGCCGCCATCTGCCTCTGCCACGGAGTGGACGGGCAGAAAGTGCGCCGGGCCATCGGCACTTTCCAAGGCGCCAGACGCCGTCTCGACGAGCACGTGAACCGTCCCGGCCTCGTCTATGTCGATGACTACGCGCACCACCCGGCGGAGCTCGCAAGCGCAATTTCGTCGCTGCGCGGCATATTCCCCGGGCGCAAGCTGACCGGCGTGTTCCAGCCGCACCTCTATACCCGCACGCGCGACTTCGCGCCGCAGTTCGCCGAGGCTCTCAGCGCCCTGGATGAACTCATCCTGCTGGACATTTACCCGGCCCGCGAAGAGCCCATCCCCGGAGTCAGTTCGGAGTTGATATACAAAGCCGTGACCTGTCCAGCCAAGACGCTCATCCGCAAGGAGGAGCTGATGGACACGCTGAAAGACAAGGACCTCGACGTCCTCGCGACCTTCGGCGCCGGCAACATAGACCGTTTCGTCGAACCCATAACCGAGCTTCTCAAATCCCGCAAATGAAATTGTCCGGCAAGCATATTCTCTTCTTCTCAGCTCTCGCGCTGATATCGGCAGGCTTCGGAATGCTGATAGGATGTGTGCGTTCCGGAGATTCCGCCAAGCTCTGCGAGGGGCTGGACGTGCAGTTCAAGGACCCCTACGAGTTCGTATCGGAAGAAGACATACGCGGATTCCTGGACCGCAAATACGGCGCCTACGTGGGTGTGCGGCTGGACAGCCTCGACCTCGGGCGCATAGAGAAGATGCTTGAAGAGAAGAGCGTGGTGATGAACAGCGAAGCCTGGACCACCAGGGACGGAATACTGCACATCAGCATCGTGCAGAGGGCTCCCGCCCTGCGCTTCCAGAGAGGGGAAGAAGGATTCTACATAGACCGCACAGGCTATGTGTTCCCGCTCCACAAGAGCTACACGGCCGAAGTCCCCGTGGTGGAAGGCGCGATACCGGACCTGAGCGACGGCAGGAACGCCGGATGGGCGGAGGGAGTACTCAATCTGACCGACTACATAGCTTCTTCGAAACAGTGGAAAGACAAGGTGGAGAAAATCAGCGTCGGGGCAGGCGGAGAAGTGGAGCTGAAGATGAAAGAAGGGAAAGAGCGGTTCATCATAGGATATCCTGACCAGATAGAGGCCAAGTTCGGGAAAATCGGAAAGTACTACTCCCACATCCTGCCTTCACTGGACAATGTGCAATACAAAAGCGTAAACCTGAAATACAACAAACAAATAATATGCAGGAAAGATATATAGCGACAGTCGATCTGGGCACTTCGAAACTCGCACTCTGCGTAGCAAAGATCATAGGCGAGGACGTCCAGATCATCTACTACAAGGAGCGTCCTTCGGACGGTATCCGTTACGGTTGCGTCTTCAACCCCAAGCGCGCAGCCGCCCCGCTCCGCGCAGCGATTGCCGAGGCGGAAGACGAACTGCAGATTAAAATCCTGCAGGTGGTGGTCGGACTTCCCCGCTACCACGTGCGCCAGGAGACGGCAAGCGCGAGCATCGAGAGGAGCGACCCCTCCGCCCTCATAGAGGACGAAGAAATCGCCACCCTCAAGAACATCGCCCTTGACACCTATCCCCTCAACGACAGCAGCAAGGAACTCATCTATGGCGCCGTGTCCCAGTCTTTTGCGACCGACGATTTCATCGGCACGGAAGAAGACGTGGTGGGTACCTGCAGCGACTCCCTTGAAGGGAACTTCAAGATTTTCGTGGGCGGCAAGAAGGCCGTCCGCAACATCGACATAATGCTCAACTACGCATCGGTGGCCCTTGCCCAGGCCATCTTCACGCCGTCGGCAGTCGGTGAAGCTGTGCTCAAGAGCGACGAAATGGCCAACGGAGTCGCCCTCATCGAAATGGGGGCCGGAGTGACCTCACTTTCCATATACCAGGGCGGGATTATGCGCTACTATGCCTCGATTCCCTTCGGCGGCAAGAGCGTGACCACCGACATCCGCCTGGAGTGCGCATTTGACGACGCGCTCGCCGAAAACGTGAAACTGGCCTTCGGAGCCTGCCTCCCCGACAAGCTCCAGACTATGAGCGACAAGGTCATCCAGATCAACGACGAGGAAAACGGCACCTACGAGCACCTCGGTGTCAAGTACCTTTCGGAAATAATCAACAGCCGCTGCAAAGAAATCGTGCGCGCCATTCTCTACCTCATCCAGGAGAGCGGCTTTGCTGACCGCCTGCGCTGCGGCGTAGTGCTGACCGGAGGCAGCGCCAATCTCGCCGGGCTTGCCGGGCTCATCAAGGAGGAGTCGGGCTACAACGTGCGGATAGGATTCCCCATCGGCCGGAAATTCAGCTCCGACGGCTGCCCCGGAATCGGCGAAGCGGAGGCATCGGTATCTGTGGGTATGGTGCTCGAGGCGGCGCTCGACCCTTATCTCAACTGCATTGAAGAAGCCGTCCGGCCCCAGGTTGCTGAGCCCGTCCCCGCCGCCGACACTGCCCAGGAGCAGCCCGCTGTAGAAGGCGGAGCGAAACCCGCCAGCGAGCAGCAGCCGCAGGGAGCCCTCTTCTCCGACGACGAGTTTGACAAGGTGGTGAGCCGGAAGATAGTGAAAGAGCCCCGCCGCGGACGCGGGAAGCCCGCTAAGTCCGAGAAATCCGGCAGGGATGCGTTCAGCGGCCTGCAGGTGCTCTGGAAGAAAGTCGGAGCCGTGTTCGAGAAAGGCTTCGACGACACCCTCGGGGATTTTTATGATGATATGGGAAACAACGAAACGAGATAAATTATGTTCGACGACTTCAACATAGACCTGGAGGCCACCGTGCCCAACGACTGGAAACGCTCAGACCAGATTATCAAGGTAATCGGAGTTGGCGGAGGCGGTTGCAACGCTGTCTCGTATATGTACCGTACCGGCATCGAAGGGTGCAGCTTCGTGGTGTGCAACACCGATTCGCAGGCCCTCGAATGCAGCCCCGTGCCCGTGAAGATTCAGATGGGCGCAGGCCTGGGCGCAGGCACCAACCCCATCAAGGGGCGCAATGCCGCGATTGACAGCCAGGCGGAAATCGAAAAGAAGATTATCGACACCGGCACCAAGATGCTCTTCATCACCGCCGGTATGGGCGGCGGCACCGGTACCGGAGCCACTCCTATCATCGCCAAGATGGCAAAGGAGAAAGGCATCCTGACCGTAGCGGTCGTGACCCTGCCCTTCAAGAATGAAGGAGACAGAGCGATGTCCCGGGCCATCGACGGCATCCAGGAGCTGGAAAAGAACGTGGACTCGCTGCTTATCATCAACAACGAGAAGCTCTATGACCACTTCGGCGACAAGCTGACGCACGAGGCCTTTCCCAAGGCCGATGAGGTGCTGACGACGGCCGTGAAGGGCATCATCGAAATCATCCAGAAGCCCGGCTACATCAACGTGGACTTCGAAGACGTGATGACGATGATGAAGGACAGCGGAATGGCCCTGATGGGCTACGGCGAAGGTTCCGGCCCCGACCGCATAGAAAACGCCGTGCGCCAGGCCTTCGAATCCCCCCTGCTCAACGACTTCGACCTCAAGACCGCCAAGAACGTGCTGGTCAACATCACCTGCGGCAAGAATGACCAGGGCCTGACTATGGACGATATGCTTGAAATCAACCACCGCATCAACGAGTACACCGGCGGGGCGAACAATTTCAAGCGCGGCCTAATCTGGGACGAGAGCCCGGAAGTCGGAGACCATATCCACATCACTTCCATTGTGACCGGGCTGAAATTCATCGACATAGTAGGCTCGCGCAGGGATATGGGCAACTACATAATGATCAACCGCAGCTTCACCTACGACAAGAACGAAGCGGCCAGCACCCGCGGAATCAATCTGATAGAAGACAGTGTCGGATCCCGCATCGGTTACAGTTCGACCGACAACCTCAGGACCTTCCGGTTCGAGCCTGACGAAAAGCCCGCGCTGCTCGTCAGCGCCGGAGAGCCCCTGGCCGACCTTGAAAACATACCCGCAATACGCAGAATATGAAAAGGACAAGAGTAAGATTCGCGCCATCCCCTACCGGACCGCTCCATATGGGCGGAGTGCGCACTGCGCTGTACAATTATCTGATAGCCAAGAAGAACGGAGGAGACTTCATCCTCCGCATCGAAGACACCGACTCGCACCGTTTCGTGCCGGGAGCAGAAGAATACATAATCGAATCCCTGCGCTGGTGCGGCATCGTGCCTGACGAAGGTCTGGACAGCAACGGCAAGCTTGCGGAAGTGCCCGATGAGCGCAATCCGCACGCCCCCTACAGACAGTCGCAGCGCAAAGGCATCTACCGCAAGTATGCCGAGCAACTGGTAGAAGGCGGCTTTGCATACTATGCCTTCGACACCGCCGAAGAACTCGAAGAGTGCCGCGCCGCCGCTGAATCAGCAGGGCAGACATTCATCTACAACGCCACCACCCGCGGGAAACTGCGTAACTCGCTGACCCTCGGAAAGGAGGAAGTTGAGCGCCTGCTCTCGGAGCGCAGCGACTGGACCGTACGCTTCCGTATGCCTGAAGACGAAACGGTGGAGATGGACGACCTCATCCGCGGCCACATCAGCGTGAACACCTCAACGCTCGACGACAAGGTGCTGTGGAAGAGGGCCGACGAGCTGCCGACCTACCATCTCGCCAACATCGTGGACGACCACCTGATGGAAATCAGCCACGTGATCCGCGGTGAAGAGTGGCTTCCGTCCCTGCCGCTGCACTACCTGCTGTACGCGGCATTCGGCTGGGAGAGGCCCCTGTTCGCCCACCTTCCCCTGCTGCTGAAGCCGGTCGGCAACGGCAAGCTGAGCAAGCGTGACGGCGACAAGATGGGCTTCCCCGTGTTCCCCCTGCGCTGGGTGGCGCCTACGGGAGAAGTCTCCCGCGGCTACCGCGAAGACGGCTACTTCCCCGATGCTTTCGTGAATCTCCTAGCGATGCTGGGATGGAATCCTGGCACTGAGCAGGAAATCTTCTCAATGCAGGAGCTCATAGAGGCTTTCTCGCTCGACAAGGTGGGAAAATCCGGGGCAAAGTTCAACCCCGAGAAAGCAAAGTGGTTCAACAAGGAGTACTTGCGTATGCGCTCCGAGGAGGAACTGACCGAACTCTTTATGCCCATACTCCGGGAGCACGGAGTCAGCGCAGACAAGGAAAAGGTCTGCAGAATTGTGGCGCTCATCAAGGAAAGGGCGACTTTCGTGGCAGATTTCTGGGATATTTCCTGGTACCTGTTCAAGGCTCCGGAGGAATATGTGCAGAAGGATGCCGCTAAATTCTGGAAGGCGGAAAACGTGGAGATGGCCCGCGAGGCCCTGACTTCCACAGGCTCCGCGGAAGAAATGGAAGGCTATATCCGAGACAAGGAATGGCCGATGGGCAAGGTGATGAACTGCATCCGCCTTGCGCTGACAGGCTCGTCAAGCGGGCTTGGTATTGCTGATATAATGCGTTTCGTAGGCCGGGAGGAGGCGCTTTCGCGTTTCCGCAGGGCCGAAGAGCGGTTATTTATATAATGATGGGGCGCGGGCTAAGGACGAGTCCGGGTCCCGCCAGCCGACTACTTTCCCTCCCGGCTGCCAAGTAAGGTGGCTTTTCTGAATAGTCCGGGACCGGGTGATGACTGAACTGCGTTTGTTCTAGGGTTTGCAGGGATGTCTGAAGCCGGTCCCGGGACTGTTTCTATCCGCGGCCGGATAGAAACAGTCCTGACCGCTGACGCGGTCAGCGACCATTGACGCGGTCAGCGACCATCCCCCTGCACCCCCAGGGGAGAAGGGTTGGCCGAAACTACTGGATAAAGCTGGAGAAGTAGCCGGAGAAGAATACGTTGGTGATGAGGTAGCCGACGATAGTGGATACGATGACGCAAATCAGGCCCGGCATCATAAAGCTGTGGTTCAGCAGGTACTTGCCGATGACCGTGGTGCCAGAACGGTCGAAGTTGACCGTCGCGATATCCGAAGGATAATTCGGAATGAAAAAGTAGCCGTACACGCTGGGCAGGACTCCGAGCAGCACGGGACCGGCGATGCCGAGCTCATACGCAAGAGGCAGCATAGCCACTACCACGGCTCCCTGTGAGTTGATGAGCACCGACACCAGGAAGAACACGAACGCGATGCTCCACGGGTAATTGGTAACAAGTCCGGTCAGCATCTGCTTCATTTCGTCCATATAGTTGCCGAAATACGTATCCGCAAGCCACGCAATGCCGTAGATCGCCACCACAGCCACCATTCCCGACTGCCATACCGCCCCGGCCACGGCCTTCTTCGGTGAAGCCTTGCAGAACATTATATTCGCGGCGGCCGCCATCAGCATAATAATCTGGATGCAGATATTCATCTTCGGCAGGTTCACGGCCTTGGCAAGAGTCTCGCCGGAAGTGGTATGAATCATCTGGAAGAACGCAAAGCATACTATGATGAGCAGCGAGCCCAGAAAGATGAACACCGAAGCCTTGGCCTGAGGAGTTATCACCTTGTCCAGGGTAGTGGCGGAACTGCCGTACATATAAGCATACATCTCAGGGTCCGACTTGCGCTTGAGGAACTCCGGATCCTTGTCCAGGTCCTTGCCGCGCTTGTATGACGCGATGGCGGCACACATAAGTCCGAGCACGCAGGCAGGGATGGTGACCATAAGCACCTGCGGAATGGATACCATATAGCCGTTGGCATTGGAAATCGTCACGAACGCCACGACGGCGGCCGCAATCGGCGAGCAGGTGATACCCACCTGTGATGCGATGGAAGCCACGCCGCAAGGACGCTCGGGACGGATATTCTTCTTGAGCGCGATATCACAGATAATCGGCATAATGGTGTACACCACGTGGCCGGTACCCACGAGCACGGTCAGGAAGAAGGTCACGAGAGGGCCGAGGAAGGTGATGTGCTCAGGGTGCTTGCGAAGCATCTTCTCGGCAATCTGAATCATCCAGTCCATACCGCCGGAAGCCTGCAGCGTACCGGCGCAGGTCACGGCAGCTATGATAATATAAATAACGTCAGTAGGAGGAGTACCCGGAGTGAGGCCGAAACCGAACACGAGAATGGCAAGTCCGATGCCGGAAATTGCGCCGAGTGCAAGGCTGCCGTAGCGCGAACCCACATACAATGCGGCGAGCACTATCAGAAGCTCGATTATCATCACGAAACTCATACTTGTCAGAATTTATATAGATTAAGTCCTGTCTCTTCATCCTTGCGGCGGCCGAGCCACGCATCCTCGAAATCCTCCACTACAAGCTCGCAGGCGCCGTTTATGCGCGCGCTTAGAAGGTGCCCGCCGACACAGGTATAGTCCCTGCGGCTGGCGGTAATATGTATATGGAGGTAAGGCAAGGTCGGATCGTCGGGCCGGCCGGAGACATTGCCTGTAAGGTTGGTTATCTCCATCTGCTCCGTGAAAGTCTTATCGACATATTGCTTTGTCGCAGGATCCAGGAAACGGAATGTCGCCTCGGAAATAGCGCCGATTCCGCGTATTTCGCCGGCAAGGATATTCACTTCTTTGCAGAATGCCGTGAGGGCCTCCACTATCTCCACGTGGTTGTCCAGACTGAGGACATAAAGGTGGGGAGAAACTTCTTTGTATTGGTACATTGTCTTAGCTATTTTCCGTAAATATAGCAATTTTGCTCTCTTTATGCCACAACGCGGCAGGAAAAAACAAGATTTTTTCATTCACATCTCTCCCCCACCCCTGTCTGAACGCCGTCTGGGGCCGATTTTGAAAATAAGTGTTGTAAACGCTTATTAAACGGATAAATACTTCCACCTTTGCACCGTAACAAAACGAAAGACTATGAAAAAGATTATGCTTACACTCACGGCGGTCCCATTCATACTGCTGTCCTGCAATCAGGGATGGCTGGGCGGGCCGGACGCCGAAAGGCAGGAAGAAGAGGGACTCTCACACGAAATGATAGTCCTCGGAGAGCAACTCGAGGACCCCTATTCGGTCTCATATATGACAAAGGCGCTGCAAAACATACAGCCCAACGGAAGAACGGCACTGGAGCCAACCGATTTCTACGTGCGCTTCCTGCCGAAAGACGACGCCCAGTTGCAGAAACTGCTGGACGCCGGCCTGGAACTTATCGACCATCCGATGGACTATAGAATCATTCGCGACGGGGACTGGTATCACGACCCGGATGTGCCCGAAGGCAGCATCACCTGGCAGTACGCCGTCGTGCCGGTCGACTTCCCCTTCCCTTCCGACGTGCGCTACGAGCGGCTTGACGACTGCTACATTGCTGAGCACGACCCTGCTACCAAGGGCTCGGGCATCGACTGGGACGCAGTGGAACGGGAAGCATTCCGCCTGAGCGGAAACGAGAATCTGCTTGCGCCGCTGTCTAAAGCCGGCGAAAGCGGCAGCCCGAAAGGACGAATAGCGATAGTGGACCCGGCGCTTGACGACGAGCCTGAAGGAGTTAAAGGAGTGAAGGTTTTCGTGAACTCGTTCGTCAAGTTTGCCGTGACCTACACCGACGATGAAGGCTACTACAAAATAGCCCGCCGGTTCAATTCGGAGCCGCGTTACAGGCTGGTGTTCCAGAACGTGAACGGCTTCAAGCAGGGCATCAACCTGGTGCTCATCCCGGCATCCGTATCCACGCTGGGCAGGCACCCGGCCGAAGGCTTCGACTGCGAAATCGACTTCAACTCCGACCGCAAACTCTTCACCCGCTGCGTCGTCAACAACGCCGGCTTCGACTACTGCGCGGAATGTGAAGCATCCGGGAAGACCTTACCGCTGCCTCCCAAGGACCTCAGGATATGGGACATACCGGTACTGGACTGCAGTTTCGAGCTTATGATGCACCACGGCACGATAGTGGACACTTTTGAGCCGATCTCCTCATTGCTCGGAGAGTACACCCCGCTTATCAAGCTGCTGCATCCCGATATTTACCTCGGCCTGCACGAGACGAGCAGCTATTCGGAAATCTACGCAAGGGCGCTCCACGTATTCGCGAAGGCGGGCCACTTCGCCCAGGTCGGCAAGAGCTGGTGGAGCAAGCTGGTGGAATACACTGCCCTGTCGCTGCTGGGCTCCGGACTCGTCAGCCCTTACGGGGCGCCTGACGATGATGACAGCGGCTACTGCGAGGCGGCCAATATGTATGCATACTACTGCCAGAGCATACTCTTCAAAAGGCGCTACAAAGACAGCACCACCGTGTTCGGCACCTCGGAGTGGTTCTCACCGCAAATCCTGATGTATCTGGATGAAAGGGGGCTGGGGCTGGAAAAGATTGCGCCGGTGTTCACGGCCGACGTCGTGGACCTGGAGGGGCTCAAGAATAAGTTGCTGAGCTACTATCCTTCATTCAAGAGCACTATAAATGAAGCATTTGCAAGATATGGGAGATAAAACTTCAACTATGAAAAACTTCGTGTCGGCAGCCGTGGGACTTTTCCTGTGGGCGACAGTCTGCGCACAGAATTACTCACTGACTACAAATGTGCTGGACTATGTGGATTTTGGGACGTTGAATCTGGAAGCGTCCTGCGGCATTGCCCGACAGTGGACCCTTTCGGCCGGAGTGAAATACAACCCCTTCAGCTGGGGTGAAGGCCGGACGGAAAAGGCCGACAAGCAGCGCAGCCTTGAAGCCGGCGCCCGCTTCTGGCCCTGGCACATCTATTCCGGATGGTGGATGTCCGGGAAACTGAAGTGGCAGGAATACAACCAGGGAGGCATCACCTCTCCCCTCGCAAGCGAGGGAGACCGCTTCGGAGGCGGTCTGGCGGCCGGTTACACCTTTATGTTGAATACACACCTGAACCTTGATATCGGACTTGGACTGTGGAGCGGTCTGGACAAATACACCGCCTACGAGTGCTTAAGATGTGGCAGGATTATCGACAGGGGAGAAAAATTTTTCGTACTCCCTAACGATATTCTTCTCACTTTATCGTACATTTTCTAAAAAAATTGTATATTTGCAGTCCAATCCAAAGCGCGGGTGGCGAAATGGTAGACGCGCTAGTTTCAGGAGCTAGTGGGGTAAAACCTGTGTGAGTTCGAGTCTCATCTCGCGCACGAAGTGGCTGCTTTCCAGCAGCCGCTTTTTTTTTATTTTTCTACAGTTTATTTGATATATCACAAATTTGTGATATATTTGCAATACTAAACTTAAATGACTTGGAAGGAATTGGAGCGGATAGCCGTAAAGAACGGTTGGCGTTTTTTGAGGCACGGTGGAAGACACGATGTCTACTTTAAATCCGGTAAAACTTTGCAGATTGAACGCCATTGGTCACAAGAAGTCAGGATTGGGTTGCTATTAAAAATCTTAAGAATCATAGACGAGAATTAACTATGGGCAAGATTACAGTGGTAATAGAAAAAGACGGACACGGGTACGGAGCGTTCACTTCCAATACGGACCACGCTGTTATTATCGGCGAAGGATCGACCGTAGAAGAAGCGAAGGCAGATTTATTGAATTCTTATCAGGAGACTCTTGACTCATTTAAACAGATGGGGTTGGAGATTCCTAAAGAGCTACAGAATCCGGAGTTTGAATACACTTATGACATCTCGGCGCTATTCGATGCATTCAAGTTCCTGAATGTAAGCAAATTCGCTGAAAGTATCGGCATCTCCCCAAGCCTTATGCGCCACTACAAAAGGGGCGACACATACATATCCACGGCCCAGGCCAAACGTATTGAGACCGGGCTTCATCGCGTCGCCCGTGAACTGCTGTCGGTAAGCCTCTAATCAAAAATCCGGCGGTATTGGTCTTCTTGATGGCCTTGTTGGAAAACAAGGCCGATAATCATTCCACATTTTCCGGAAAAATTCCTCCACAATAGTCGGTTTTTTCTCTCCACATATTCCGGAAAAATTTTTCCACATTCATCGGTTTTTACTATATTTGCAATCAAATGAGCGAGAAAAAAACATACAAACCCAGAATCGCCGACACCGTCCTGGCTCGCAAGCTGGCCGGCAAAGGAGCCGTTCTCATAGAAGGCCCCAAATGGTGCGGCAAGACAACAACAGCAGAGCAGCAGGCCAAGAGTGTCATCTATATGGATGACCCAGCCAACGTCAAAGAAAACCTTCTCAAGGCGGAGTTAGCCCCGCAGGAACTCCTTCAGGGAGATACTCCGCGCCTGCTTGACGAATGGCAAATCGCGCCCCAGCTCTGGGACACCATCCGTTTCGAGGCCGATCACCGACAAGGAAACGGCCACTTCATCCTCACGGGCTCTTCAGTCCCTGTCGATGAAGACCAGGAAGACGACGAAGAGCAGGAAGAAAGCAAGAAGATCCGCCATTCCGGCACCGGCCGATTCGGCTGGGTAAGGATGCGTCCAATGGCCCTTTACGAATCAGGCGAATCCAACGGTGCCGTCAGCTTGAAGGAACTCTTCAGCGCTCCGGAGAAAATCTATGCCAAGAGCCCGCTTTCCCGGGAAGACCTGGCCTTCGTACTCTGCCGTGGCGGCTGGCCGGGAGCGCTTGATCTGGACAAAGACATTGCCCTGGACCAAGCCTTCGATTACGTAGAATCCGTTGCCAAGAAAGATATGAACCGCGTGGTAGACAAAGTCCGCCGTAACCCGGAGCGTGTCCGCCAGCTTATGCGTTCCTACGCTCGCAACGTGGCCTCCCAGGCACCTTATGAGACCATTGCTGCCGATATGAAGGCCAATGAACCCAAGGGAATGGATGCCGAAACCGTATCTGCCTATATCGAAGCTCTGCGCAAACTCTTCGTCATCGAAGAATCCAAGGCCTGGAACCCCAACCTCCGTTCAAAAACTGTAATCCGCACCACCAATACCAGGTACTATTCAGATCCGTCCATTGGCACTGCCAGCCTGGGAATCGGCCCGGGAGACCTACTCTCAGACTTCAATACTTTCGGCCTCCACTTCGAAGGAATGGCAGTTCGTGACCTCAGGACCTATGCTTCCGCGCAGCTTGGCGAGGTCTTCCACTACCGTGATTCAGAAGGTCTGGAATGCGATGCCATCGTACATCTGCGTGATGGCAGCTACGGGCTCATCGAAATTAAGATTGGTGGAGAAAGCCTGATTAATGACGGCGCCAAAGCCCTGATAAAACTGCGTGACAAGATAGACACCACCAAGATGAAGAAGCCATCCTTCCTGATGGTGCTCATCGGCATCGGTGAGCTTGCTTACCGCCGCGACGATGGCGTGTACGTAGTCCCGCTTGGTTGCTTGAAAGATTAAGCTGTGAACTTAACCTCATCCCCGGCCCGTCCGGGGATTTGTAAGTTTACCCACTCCTGGTGTGGAGCCTGTTGTCAGCATTCCTTCCGACCAGCTTTGCCCCAAGTGCCACTGCGGTCGAGTAAAGGTGGCCAAGAAGGGTGTGGCCGTCAATGGAAATCCCTACTCAGTCCTTGTTTGCTCCAACGAAAGGTACGGCTGCGACTATCAGGAGACCGTATTTGTAAATCTTAACGCCAACAGACGGCGTCCACATTATCGTTCAAATAAATAGCAGTAATTGATGGTCGGCAAATACAAAGTCATAACCCTTTGCGGTAGTACAAGGTTTAAGGAGCAGTTTCTTGAGGCACAGAAGCGACTGACCCTCGAAGGCAACATAGTAATATCAGTCGGACTCTTCGGGCATAGCGGCGACGATGAGGCGTGGGCTCCCGGGACAAAGGAGATGCTCGACGATATGCATAAGAGAAAGATTGATATGGCCGACGAAATCTATGTCATCAACGTCGGCGGCTATATTGGAGAGAGTACCAGGAGCGAGATAGAGTATGCAAAGAAGAATGGAAGGGTGGTGAGGTATTTGGAGTAAGATTCTTTTTTTAGTACATTTGCGTTGTTATGAGTTCGAAGGAAATCATACAGGGGATTAGGCGGATAGCGTCTCAGGTGCTGCCAGAGGGCGCTGATGCTATTCTTTTCGGTTCGCGGGCCCGTGGTGATGCCCGAGGCGATTCGGACTGGGATATCCTGATTCTCATCGGAGGGGCAAGGGCAACCGGAGAAGATTTTGACAATTATGCTTATCCGTTCGTTGAATATGGATGGTCCGTCGGAGAGCAAATCAATCCTCTGATATATTCCTACGAGGACTGGCATAAGCGCAGCATCACTCCTTTCTACAAGAACATTCAATCTGAAGGAATTAGTCTATGCCGCTAACAGAAGAAGAAAGAAAAGCAATTGTCGTCTATCGTCTTGAAAAAGCGGATGACGCCTTTATTGAAGCAAAGGACTGCGCTTCTATGGGCCACTGGACTCTTGCAGCTAGTAGGTTGTACTACGCAGCATATTATGCCTCATCAGCCTTGCTCGTAAGTGCTGGTTATACAGCAAAGACACACGAAGGAACAATCGGTATGATTGGGCAGAATTACATACGTGCCGGTATCTTGGAAAAGGAAGATGGGGCTCTTCTAGCTCGTCTCCAGAATATGCGTCACACGGGAGATTATGATGACTTCATCGATTGGACGCAGGAAGATGTTGAGCCTTATATTGCAAAGGTGGAGGCATACGTCGAAAAGTTGAAACGGATAATCTATAAGCGCGATTAGTTTTACGCCTATTTTACACCAAATTCGGCACTACTACTGCTAACTTGTTTATACTGAGGATTATACTAAATTTATTTCGAGCCTCATCTCGCGCACGAAGAGGGTGACTAAAAAGTCTTAGGACTTGAGGTCATCCTCTTTTTTGTACAAATTCTTCCAGATAAAGGCTGGGCATTTAAAATAAATAGCTATCCTT
>ONLD01000026.1 GCA_900318565.1 uncultured Bacteroidales bacterium | reverse complement strand
AGGCAGGCTCTTGGCATACATCTGCGAGCGCATATTGAGGCGCAGGTAGTTGATTATCTTGCGCGGGCCGGCCACGAAGCCTCCGATGGAAGCCATACTCTTGGCAAAAGCGCCTATGTAGATATCGACGCCGTCCATCACTCCGAAGTGCTCGGAAGTGCCGCGTCCGTGCTCACCCAGCAGGCCGAAGCCGTGGGCGTCGTCGATGAGTATGCGGAACGGGTATTTCTTCTTGAGGGCCACGATTTCGTCCAGCTTGCCCAGGGCGCCGGTCATACCGTACACGCCCTCGGTAATCAGCAGCACTCCGCCGCCGCTCTCGTCCGCCTCCTTGCAGGCCCTCGCGAGCACGCGCTCGCAGTCGGCCATATTGTTGTGGCGGTATTTGTACTTGCTGCCGCTGTGGAGGCGGATGCCGTCCAGCAGGCAGGCGTGGGCTTCGTTGTCATAGACGATGACGTCGTGCCTTGCAGTCAGGCAGTCGATCGTGGACACGATGCCCTGGTAGCCGAAATTGAAAAGGAACGCGTCTTCCTTCTGCTCGAAATCGGCAAACATCTTCTCCAGTTTCTCGTGGTATTTGGTGTGGCCGGAGAGCATACGGCTGCCCATAGGGGCGCTGAGGCCCCAATCTGCCACGGCCTGCGTCTCCACCTTGCGGATTTCCGGGTGGTTGGCAAGTCCGAGATAGTTGTTGAGGCTCCAGTTGAGCACCGGGGTGCCGTTGAAGACCATATGGGGGCCGAGTTCACCCTCGAGCCTGGGATACATATAATAACCGAATCCTTGTTCGAAATACTGTCCGATAGGACCGCCGCTGTCGCGTTCTATTCTGTCAAAAATGTCCAACATAACTTTTATGCGTCGATATTAGCGTAATGTGCGTTTTCTTCGATAAACTGCCTGCGAGGCGGCACGTCGTCACCCATCAGCATAGAGAAGGTGCGCTCGGCCTGGGCGGCGTTGTCGATGGTAATCTGCCTCAGGCGCCTCTTGGCCGGGTTCATTGTGGTCTCCCAGAGCTGCTCTTCGCTCATCTCGCCGAGACCTTTGTAGCGCTGCACGCTGTAGCCCTTGTCAGTGCCTTTGCCGAGCTTGAGAGCGGCTTCCTCGCGCTGGTCTTCCGTCCAGCAGTAGATTTCCTCCTTGCCCTTCCAGACCTTGTAGAGAGGAGGCGTGGCAAGATAGACGTAGCCGTTCTTGATGAGGTCGTACATATAGCGGAAGAAGAAGGTCAGGATAAGACAGGCGATATGCGAACCGTCCACATCGGCATCGGTCATAATCACGACCTTGTGGTAACGGAGCTTGCTCAGGTCCATATGCTTCTCGCCGGTCTCGTCTTCCATCGCCACGGTCACTCCCAGGGCGGTGTAGATATTGCGGATTTCCTCGGAATCGAAGGCGCGGTCCCCTGCCGCTTTCTCCACATTGAGGATTTTGCCTCGCAGCGGAAGGATGGCCTGGGTGCGGCGGTCGCGGCCCTGCTTGGCGGTACCGCCTGCGGAATCACCCTCCACCAGGAAGAGCTCGCACTTTTCGGGATCCTTGTCGGAACAGTCGGCCAGTTTGCCGGGCATTCCGCCTCCGCCCAGAGGGCTCTTGCGCTGCACCATCTCGCGGGCCTTGCGGGCTGCTGCGCGGGCCGTAGCGGCCAGCACGATCTTGTCGATGATGGTCTTGGCGAACTTGGGATTCTCTTCAAGATAGGCGTCAAGGGCGGCAGCGGTCGCTTGGGAGACGGCGGAAGTAGCCTCGGGGTTGCCGAGCTTGGTCTTGGTCTGGCCTTCGAACTGAGGCTCCGCCACCTTCACGGAAATGACGGCGGTGAGACCCTCGCGGAAGTCTTCGGGAGCAAGGTCGCCCTTGAATTTCTCCAGAAGCTTGTTCTTCTCGGCGTACTGCTTGAGGGACCTGCTGAGGCCCATCTTGAAACCCTGCAGATGCGTACCGCCTTCTATGGTGTTGATATTGTTGACGTAGGAATATATCTTCTCGGAATAGCCGTTGTTGTACTGGAGGGCTATGTCGATGGGGATAATCTTGTCGGACGCGATGCACACGGGCTGCGGGATGATAGTCTGCGCGCCGGCATCCAGATACTCGATGAACTCGCTGAGGCCTTTCTCGGAATAGAAAGTCTCGCTGCGGAAAATCTTGCGGCCGGTAGCCTTGGACTCGCCGCTCTCGTCCTTGACGAACTCATCCACGGTCTCCCTCTCGTCGGTAAGGGTGATTTTGATGCCCTTGTTGAGGAATGCGAGCTCACGCAGACGGGCTGCGAGAGTATCGTACTTGTAGTGCGTGGTCTGGACGAAGATTTCCGGATCCGGATGGAAAGTGATGATGGTACCGGTGTCTTCGGCTTCTCCGGTCACTTCCACTGCGGTGAGGGGCTTGCCCTTCGAATAATGCTGGACGAAAATCTTGCCCTCGCGGTGCACCTCGGCGACAAGGGAGTCGGAGAGCGCGTTGACGCAGGACACGCCCACGCCGTGCAGACCTCCGGACACTTTGTAGCTGGACTTGCTGAACTTGCCGCCGGCGTGCAGCACGGTCAGCACCACTTCCAGTGCGGAACGGTGCTCCTTCTCGTGCATACCGGTAGGGATACCGCGGCCGTTGTCGGCCACGCGGATGGAATCATCCGGCAGGATACGCACGTCAATCGTGTCGCAGAAGCCTCCCATCGCCTCGTCGATACTGTTGTCGACAACCTCATATACAAGATGATGGAGACCACGTTCGGCGATGTCGCCGATATACATAGAAGGGCGCTTACGAACTGCTTCGAGGCCCTCAAGAACCTGGATACTATTCGCGGAATACTGCTCTTCCGCCTGTTTCATCTCTTCCTGATCAATCATAAATGTATCTGTAAAAACTTGCAAAATTAGTCAAAAAATCACAAACTGAAGGCCGCGCCCACGATGACGGCAGGTCCGCACTCGCTGATCATAGGGCTGATGCGGATGTCGTGTGCGAGGAGGTTGCTCCCCTGCAGCCAGAAGCTGAGGCGCTTGTTGTACTTGTACTCGCCCCACACTCCCACGTCCACGTAGCCTGGAATCTTGGTAGTGGTGTTGCCGAGGGTGGCGACGCGCTTCGTGCTCATATCCACCGAAAGGCCGGCGTAGATGCGCTTCTTCCAGTTGTATCCGCCCTTGATCTGACCGATGACTGCGGCGGGAGCGAAGACGCGGTCGGCGACACCCCCGGGAATATGTACATAATGCACGTTGCCGTCGAGGTTGAAACGCTCCGAAGCCCAGGACACGAGCAGGTCTGCGTGTATCATATTGCAGTCCTGGAAGCCCAGGGTCTCCTCGCCCACGGGACCGATAGCCCAGAAAGGAGCGTCCTTAAGAATCTCGTAGCCGCCCTTGAGGTCATACTGAAGGCCGAAATCGGCGTGGCCGCGGACACCGAGGAACAGGTCGGCCACCTCGCGCACGGGACGGGGATCGCCGTAGTAAGATACGTGATAGCGATGGGCGCGGGTCTTGTAGTCCCATAAAGTCATCAGGTTGTCCTTGCCCACGGCACCCGCATAAATATTAAGGTAGTCGTCCAGCAGGTGCATATTGACGGTGATGTCGGGGCTGAAGGTGGCGTGGCCGGTGTACCAGCCGGCGCGGAAGCCCGCGTCGAAATCAAAGCGGCCGAGCTGGAAGACGGCGTGCGGGTGGATGCCTGCGGCCGTGTAGAAGAGGTTGTGGCTGAACACAACGTCGGCGCTGAGATGGTAATCTTCAAATAAGTAGGGCGTAATGGTACCGTCCACCTGCACCTCGTGGTCATTGACGGGAGCCTTGCCGTTGAGCCAGTCGTACACATAACGGTACTTGGCTACGGCGCTCCAGGAGAACGAGCCGGGCTTGTCGTAACCCACGCGCGCCGAAACGTACGGGGCGTGGCAGTTGACGGTATGGAAAATCTCGTGCTTGTTGTACACTCCGTCGTAGCCCGCTTCCGCGCGGAGCACATAGTCTCCAAGGTTGAAGCGCGCGTCGGCGCCCAGCAGGGTGCGGAAATCGTAACCCTTGTCGTAGGTGTTCTTCTGCAGGTCGAGGGCAAGCGGCACGATGTGGCGGTATCTGCCATAGTAGCCCTTTCCGGAGGCGAACACGTTGACCGCGACCTTCTTCTGGTCCACTGCGGCCCATACCACATCCAGCTCGGGCTTCAAGACGTAACCCAGTCCGCCGCGCACGTAAAGCTTGCGGCCGTCGTAGATCTTGGGATCGGGGGTAATGGTCACAGAATAAGGCGAGAACTCATAGGAGCCCTTGTATGGCGAATCAAAGACCGAATAATCGAAATGGTAGTCGAAGCGCAGCAGAGAATCGGGAATCTTCATCTGCGGGCCCTGCTTGGCGGCATCCTCGATGCGGGTCTGGTATTCGTTGGTCACCTGCACTTCCGGATTAAGGTTCTGGGCAGCCAGGCCCAGGGGAAGCAGAATCGAGGCAAGGATTATATATTGCTTTTTCATACTCTTCGCTTAAGAAAGTTTATAAAGTCTTGACTGCACGAGATCCTGGATGTCATCGTCGGGTTTCTCGGGCTTGTAGCCGTCGCGGATGCTCTCGAGCGTGGCCTTGGCCTGGTCGGTCTTGCCCAGCTGCACGAAAGTGTCGGCGAGGGTCAGATAGGCCCTGGCAAGCCAGTAGTTCTGGCCGCCGGACTTGTCGGAGAAGTCGAACACTCCGCTCTGCACTGCGGCATAGTCGGCGCGGTCGAAAGCGTCCTGGATCACGATATAGCGGGCCTCCGCGCCTTCATCGGTCGAAGGCTGGGCGGAAAGCGTGCGGAAGATTGCGAGGGCGTCATCCCTGCGGCTGGATGCCATATAAGACTTGGCCTTGATGTAGAGGGCTTCCCTCCAGACTGCCTGCGGCAGGTCGGGCAGGGCCTCGACGGATGCGGCGGCCGCGGCGGCGTCTTCATACGAACGGCCCTTGTAGGCGGAGCGCATCATACCGTAGAGGGCATTGGTGCGGTTGGCCTCCATACGGGCGGTCTGGTGGAGCTTGCGGTAGGCGTCGTACGCCTGCTGGTAGCGCTCCAGACTGTAGGAAAGGTCGGCCAGGTGGAGCGTGGAGGTCTCGCCGAACGAGCCGGCGTCAGGAGCGTCTATCACGCGGGAGTAATACTCGCAGGCTTTCTCCTTGTTGCCAAGGGCGGCGTAGGACTCGGCGAGGTAGAATACCGCCGAAGTGGTGTGGGTTCCGCCGGGGTAGGTATCGAGATACTTCTGCAGCGAAGAAGCCGCCTGCACGTAGTTGCCGGCGAGGAACACCTGCTCGGCCGTGTTGAAGTAGAGCTCTTCCTTGTCGGATTCGGACTTGCCGGAGGCGAGGTTGTTGCTCTCGATGTACTCGAGGTACTTCTCGGGCTGCTGGCGGGTCTGGTAAATGGACTCGATGGCGAGGAGGGCATCTTCGGCATACTGGCTGCCGGGCAGCAGGCGCACCACTTCCTTGTAGTTGGCAAGCGCCTGGTCGTAGTCGGAGGTGTTGCGGTTGACCATACCCATACCGATGAGGGCCTTGGCGCGGGTCTCGCGGTCGGTGGCGGTGTCACGAAGGAGCGTAAACGCCTCCAGGGCCTTCCTGTTGTCCGAAATGTCCATATTGGCGCGTCCCAGCTCGTACAGTCCCTCGGCGTACATAGGCGTCTCGGGGTCGGCGTGCAGCACGTAGGCCAGCACGTCGGCGCGGGCGTTCTTGTCGCCGGCCAGGCCGTAAGACAGGGCCAGCTGGCAGTAAGGGTAGATGTCTTCCTTCACGCCGATTTCCTTGATGGCGTTGCGGTAGGCTGCAATGGCGCCCGGATAGTTGCGGGCGGCGAAATCACAGTCGCCGCGGCGCACTATGGCGTCCTTGCGGCAAGTCTCGTCGCCTTCGGAAAGGTAGATGTCGAACCAGCGGGCGGCGGAAGCGTAATCGCCTTCACGCAGATGCGAGTATGCCACATTGTAAGACAGCAGGCTGCCTTCGGGCTCCCCTTCCAGCGCGGAGATGTTGTACAGGTCGGCGAAGATGTTCGCGGCTTCCGCGTAGTTCTCGCTCTTGTAGGAAGCCTCGGCCTGCCAGTAGCGGGCAAGCTGGCCGAGCCGGTCGTGCTTGGGCAGGTAGTACGCCGCGGCACGCAGGCACGGGATTGCGTCGCTCCAAGCGCCGCTCTGGATAAGCTGCTCGGCGCGCAGGTAGTAGGCCTTGATGTAGTTGTTGTGCTGGTCCGGGGTCAGCTCGTCGATCTTGTCGTAAGCCTCCACGGCGCCGGCGTAATCGCGGTTGTACAGCGATGCGAGGGCCATATAGCCGTAGATTTCGTCGCCGCGCCTGGAAGTGTTGTACTTGTCGATGTAGCGGGCGAAGACCGAAGTGTCCTTGTTGAGGTCGAATGCCAGCTTGGCGTAGTTGAACAGGGCGTCTTCCTGCATCACGGGGTTGGCGTTGACGTCGGAAGCCTCCTTGAAAGCGTTCATAGCGGCAATGTTGTTGCCGGTATGCAGGTAGGCGTTGGCCAGCTGGTAGTTGGCAATCTGGCCGAGGGAGTCGCTGCGCTCGGTCATCTTCGTGTAGTTGGCGATGGCGCCCTTGTAATCCTCGACGGCGTAGAGCACCGAACCGGCGTAGAAGTAGTCGGCGCGGGTCATATTGTCCTTGGAAGTGGCGGCGTAATACTCCTTGGCCTTCTTCTTCTCGCCCTTGACCAGGTAGGACTCGGAAATGATTCTCGCAAGATGGGCCTGGCGCACGCCGGGCTCGCTTTCATACAGGGCCACGCCCTTGTCCAGGACGTAGTCGTAGTCGTTCTGCATAAAGTGGCAGTCCACAAGGTAGAAGGAGGAAATCTCCTTGAAGCGGGGGTCGGTCACCGACTTCTCAAACCACTGCTGAGCGGTCGGGAAGTCCTTTTCGCAGTATGCCATATAACCCAGGGCGTAGCGCGACGGGGCCTTGTAGTCCGACATAGGAAGCTCCTCCACCTCATAGAACGACGGGCGGGCCTGGTCATAGAGTCCGCGGCTGAAATCCGAATAGCCGAGCTTGAAGGCCAGCTCGGGGTAGTGGCTCTCGTCGAGGTGTTTCTTATCCACGGCGGAGAAGCGCTTGGAGGCATCTTCATAGAGGCCGCGGTCGAAGAGCACGAGGGCGTACTCGTAATCAATCAGGTTCGAGATGCTCGACTTGCGCCAGGTGCGCTCGTAGTCGGCAAGTTTCTCCTCATAGCCGGGACTCTGCATCTTGATGGCACACAGCAGGGCGTATCCGTCAGCCATAGGGTCGCCGTGGATTTTGTCAAGCAGGTTGGCGGCTCTTTCGTACATTCCGTTGTTATACAGATTGACCGCCTCACGGTATATATCCGTGCGCTCGTCTGGCGCCGCATACACCGATACGGAAAGCAATACGGCAGCCATAAAAAGTCTCACTCGCATAAATTTACAATTTTAACTTACAAATTTACTCAATTTAAGTTATATTTGCAGAGTTTAAGGGAAGAAATTTATGAAAAAAGTCATAATTTTCAAAGATGCCGATATCTCCAACGGAGAAAGCGTCGTCGTGTACGGAGTAAATCTCGAAGTGGGAGAAGGCGACTTGGTGTACATCGTCGGCAAAGTCGGCACCGGCAAGACTTCCATCATCAGGACAATCATAGCTGAAAACCGCCTCGCTTCGGGCGAAGGTTCGGTGTGCGGATTCGACCTTACCCAAATGCGCACCAAGGACATTCCCCAGCTGCGGCGCAAGCTAGGAGTGGTGTTCCAGGACTTCCAGCTGCTGATGGACAGAAGCGTGGAAGCCAACCTGGAATTCGTGCTGAAGGCCACCGGATGGAAAGACCGCGAGGCTATGGACAAGCGCATCGCTGAGGTGCTCGAATCCGTGGGGATGCAGACCAAGGCCCACAAGATGCCGCACCAGCTTTCCGGCGGCGAGCAGCAGCGCATCGCCATTGCCCGCGCCATCCTGAACTCCCCCGAGGTGATAATCGCGGACGAGCCCACGGGCAACCTTGACGCTGAGACCGCCGACGGCATCCTCCAGCTCCTGATGAGCATCAACCGCAGCCAGGGTACGGCCATAGTGATGGTGACCCACAACCGCGGCATCATCGAAAAATACCCCGGACGAATATTTGAGACTAAAAACGAATCTTGTACTGAAATATGAAAGAATTTGAACTGAAAGCCCAGAGCTGGCTAGACGGCGACTTTGACCAGGCCACCAAAATGCAAGTCCTCAAACTGCGCGCGGAAGATCCCGCGGGATTCGAAGACGCGTTCTACAAAAATCTGGAATTCGGGACCGGCGGCCTGCGCGGCATTATGGGCGTAGGCACCAACAGAATGAACAAATACACCGTCGGTATGGCCACCCAAGGCCTTGCCAACTACATACTCAAGAACTGCGCCGGGGACGACCCCAAAGTGGTCATTTCCTATGATTCCCGCCTGAACAGCAAGGACTTCGCCAAGATTGCCGCCGACGTGCTTTCCGCCAACGGCATCCACGTGTTCATATTCGACAACATCCGCCCCACGCCCGAAATGAGCTACGCAGTGCGTCTCAAGGGAGCCGTGGCCGGCATTATGATCACGGCCTCGCATAATCCCAAGGAATACAACGGCTACAAGGTCTCCTGGTCCGACGGCGGGCAGGTGACAGCCCCGGTGGACAAGGAAATCGTGGCCGAGGTGGCGAAGATCACCGACCCTTCGCAGGTAAAGTTCAAGGCCGACCTGCGCTGCGGCGAAATCGAGTCTATCGGAGCGGACGTGGACGAGAAGTACCTCAGCGACCTGCTCTCCCTGCGTCTCAGCCCGGAAGCGGCCGCGGCCCATTCCGACATCAAGATAGTTTACACTCCGCTCCACGGCTGCGGCGTGCGCCTCGTGCCCGAAATCCTCAGGCGCAGCGGCTTCAAGAACGTCATCCACGTGCCCGAGCAGGACATTTCCGACGGCAGTTTCCCTACCTGCGTGTCCCCCAATCCCGAGGAGCCGGCAGCCCTGCAGCTCGCTCTCGCCAAGGCCGAGGAGACCGGGGCCGACATCGTGATCGGCACCGACCCTGACGCCGACCGCGTGGGCATCGCAGTCCGCGACGAGAGCGGCCGCCTGGTGCTCTTCAACGGCAACCAGACCGCTTCGATGCTGACCTACTACATCCTGACCCGCTGGAAGGAGCTGGGCAAGCTCGGCGAAGGAAAGTACGTGGTCAAGACCATCGTCACCACCGAGCTCATCACCGAAATCTGCAAGAGCTTCGGCGTGCCCGTGTACAACGTGCTGACCGGATTCAAGTACATCGCTGAAGTGGTCAAGCGCAAGGAAGCCGAGGGCGGCGAATTCATCTGCGGCGGCGAAGAGAGCTACGGCTTCAACGTGGGACAGTTCGTACGCGACAAGGACGCTCCCGTAAGTTGTATGATGATAGCCGAATGTGCAGCCTGGGCGGCGAGCAAGGGTATGAGCCTCTACCAGCTGATGCAGAGCATCTACAAAGAATACGGCTACCGCAAGGAAGGCCTCGTGAGCCTCGTGCGCAAGGGCATCTCCGGAGCCAAGGAGATACAGGAGATTATGGCCGGGCTCCGCAGCAATCCCCCCGCAGTGCTCTGCGGCTCCCCCGTGGTGCGCGTGGTCGATTACCTCGAGCCCGAGAAGACCGGACAGCCCAAGTCCAACGTGCTTCAGTTCTTCGACGAGGCGGGCGACGTGGTGTCCGTACGTCCCTCAGGCACCGAGCCCAAGATCAAGTTCTACTTCGGAGCCAAGGGCGCCGACGCCGATGCCAAGATACAGTCCCTGAAGGAACAGTTCACCGGACAGGCATAAAGATTGCAGCAACCACAGCAAAGACCTTAAACTGATGACCGAACAGAAAATAAACATCAAGTTCCAGGAGTTCGCATCCATCGACGAACTCAACGCCGAAGACCGCGAGCTGGCCTGCGCCGCCATTGAAGGGATGAAGGGCTCCTACGCCCCTTATTCCCATTTCAACGTCGGCGCGGCCGTGCGTATGTCCAACGGGCAGATCGTTCGCGGCGCCAACCAGGAAAACGCAGCATTCCCCTCCGGGCTTTGCGCCGAGCGCACGGCAATGTTTGCCGCCGGAGCCAAATACCCCGACAAGGATATGTGCAGCATAGCCCTCGCCGGAGGCGTGTACGGGCATATCACCGACGAGCCGGCGACCCCCTGCGGCGCCTGCCGCCAGGTGATGGCCCAGTACCAGGCCAAGGCCGGAAAGCCGATGAGCGTCATTATGGTCGGAGGCAAGAAAATCTGGAAATTCGAAAAAGTTGACGATATTCTGCCGCTGATTTTCGACAGTATCTAATTTTTTCGTATATTTGCCACGGGAAAGTCGTACACGACCAGCTCCCTCAAAACTCCCCCAGGGCCGGAAGGCAGCAAGGGTATGAGGTCGTAGCGGTGCGATGTACTAAGCTTTCCCTTTTTTCGTGCCCTTTCATTCCGCCTTTCTGGGCGGATCGACTTTGGAGTAGTTCCGGGCGTCAGAGATAATCGTGCAAATATACATTGCGCTCAATATCAATATGATAGCGAGAGCGAGCAGGTCGAATGTGCGAAGCACGACAGGACGTCCTATGATACAAGTCTCCAAGGCAAAAGTCTGGAGCGGACGCACGAAGATCATAAGCGTGTTCACGATTACCATAATCAGACGGAATTCGGTAGGTCCCATTTTCGCGTAGGTCAGCTTGAATTCCCCCTTGAGGTGCGCATTGATGCTCACGTTGATGGTAAGGAACAGGTAGATGATATAGGCAAACAACGTGAAATCCAGCCGCACCAGCTGCGACAGGCCGGCTCCTATGAACATCAGGCTCTCGTTGATGCAGTCCACGGTATGGTCCAGATAGTAGCCATACAAAGGCCGCTGGGTCTTACGCACGCGGGCGAGGGTGCCGTCCAGGGAGTCCCCGTACCAATTGATGAGAAGTCCCAGGGAGCTTAGCCACAACCATCTGATATCCAAGTCGGAAAGCATAAAGCCGAGGCCCGTGACCGCGGCTCCGAAAGTGCCGATGAAGGTCAGGGCGTCGGAGGTCATCCAGCGGGGCTGGCGCTCTGCCAGCCAGACGAGGAGTTTGCGCTCGGCGGCGTTGAGCACCGATGTCTGTATTCTTTGCGCTTGCTTTGTTTCCATACGCTTACAACTGATAAGAAAAAAGTTTTGCAAATGATTCGGCAGCCTTCTCCGGCAGCGGTCTCCGTGCCCAGACGGCCGGGTCGATTTCGCTGGACCTGGCAGCGTCGTCAAGGAAAATCTCCTTCAAGGATGCCTCGTACACGGGGTCGTCGATGAAAGCATTGACCTCGAGGTCAAGCAGATAGCTGCGTGAATCAATATTTGTGGAGCCTACGGTGGCATAGCGGCCGTCGCAGACTATGGTTTTCGAGTGCATATAACCCGGGTCGTAGAGCCAGATGCGCACGCCCTCCCGGAGCATAGGCCCGACGTAGGCCTTCGTGGCCAGAGGAGTCAGCACTCCCCTGTCGCCCCGCGGCGGAATGATGAGGCGCACGTCCACGCCCCGCCGCGCGGCGTATATGATGGAATCGCGCACCTGCGGCGTAGGAATAAGATACGGGGACTCCATCCACACATATTCCCTGCTCTCGTCGAGCATACGGCAGATTCTGTCCATTATCACCGGCCCCTCCCCGATGGGTCCGGAGCACAGGATTTCCACCTTGGAGCTCCCTGAAGCGGGCACCTCCGGATAGTAGCGGGCATCCGAGAGAACGGCCGCCGCAGACGGGTCTTCGTGGACCCAGTCCGTGGCGAAAGCCAGCTCGCAGGCCGCTGCAGCGGGACCCTCGATGCGAAGCTGGGTATCCCTCCAGCGGCCCCATCCGAGGCCAAGGCCGTAACGCTCGGCGATGTTCATCCCGCCGACGTAAGCCACGCGTCCATCGACCACTACTATCTTGCGGTGGTTGCGGTAGTTGTCTTTCTTGCGCAGGAAAGGAATCACCATCTTTCCGAAGCCCCGCACGTCCAGCCCGGCGGCCCTCAGGTCCCGGTATAGCGGGTAACGGCTCTTGTTGACGGCATCGTCGTACATCAGGCGCACTTCCACCCCTTCGGCAGCCTTGCGGGAAAGCAGATTTCCGAGCCGGCGGCCCACGGGGTCGTCTTCATACTTGAAAAATATCAGGTGTACGTAACTCTTCGCGCCTGCCACGTCTGCCTCGATGGCGCTGACAAGACTGTCAAAATCAGTAAAGGTAGAAAGGCTGTTGCCCTCGACTGTATCAGCGGGAAAATGCTCCCGAAGAGCCTTGGCGCAATCTTCAGGCACCAAAGCCACGGTTTCAGGTTTTCCGGCAAGCCAGGCTACATAGAAGCCCAATGCCACAAGAACACATATAGCGATAATACCCGCAGTACTCACAGTCAGTTCATAAAACAGACTGAATTCGCTGCAATTTTTATACCGAATCAGTACCCGAAGCGGAACTCATCGACATAAAGCACTGTCCCGGAGGCGCCGGTACCGAAATTCGCAAAGCGGCTCGAAGCTATGGTGAAGAGCGCATACCGCGGAGTCTTGGAACTGCGGTACTCGAACGGAGCCTCGAAATGGACATAACCGGAAGTGCCCTTGCGTATTACGAGACTTGCGCGGCCGATGATGTGCGGGTCATTCTCGGAATCTATCAGCCCCTTATGAGTCTGCTGCACAAAGGGTTTCTCCCAATCAGTGAGTATGACTTCAATTATGGCCTCGTCCGGACGGCCCTTCATATTCTCATAGGGCTCTTTTACGATATTTATCGGTTTGGGAAGATAGTGGTAATAGCCCGAAAGCGTCTTCGGACGGGCGGAAAACGGAGCGCCGAGATGGGTCTCCACGCCTTTAAGCTCCACTACCCCGACGTACTTGCCGTTATATACGTTGCCGGGCACGAACGCCCAGGCCACTTTCCGGCTCTCCACCCTGCAGGCGGCCTTTCCCTTGCCCGCTACTGCAACGTGCTCATATTCCGGTGTGCAGATGTTGATGCCGAATTTCCCGGTGCCGGGATTCGGAGAGTCCCAGATACGCTTGGATTCAGGGTCGTCCTGCGAATACATATACCAGATTCCGCCCTTCTTGGACCAGGTATCAAAGCCGGAATTATACAGTTGGGGGCCTGTGGTCTGCGCCGCAAGTATGGTGCAGAACGCCGCCAGAAGCACTATGGAAAGAGTTTTTTTCATTTTGCAAATATAAAAATTATATTTGTGATATGATTGGAAAACTGTTTTTCAGCGCCGCCCTGCTGCTTGGCGCCGTCACCCCGATACGCTTCGCGTTCCTCACCGACACCCACCTCTCGCCGGGTTCCTACGCCTTCACGGACCTGCGCCGCTGCATCGCGGACATCAACAGCCAGGATTCCCTGGATTTCGCCATCTTCGGCGGCGATGTCACCGACTTCGGATCCGACGAGGAAATCGCTGCAGCAAAGGCACTTATGGATTCACTGCGCATACCATATAAGGTAGTGGCCGGCAACCACGACGCCAAGTGGTCGGAAAGCGGCTGCAACACTTTCAAGAACGTCTTCGGATACGAGCATTTCGAATTCGAAGCGGGCGGCTGGCGCTTCCTTGGCTGCAACAGCGGGCCGGATATGCGTATGGCGCCGGCGCTGCTCCCGCGCGAGAGTATGGAATGGCTCAAAGGGCTGGAGCCCGGGCGCAAGAGCGTGTTTATCAACCACTACCCGCAAGACACCTCCGTGCTCAACTACTTCGACGTGACGCGTGCGCTCAAACGCGCCGGGGTGCGTTTCGAAATCGGCGGCCACTGGCACCAGAACCGCTCGCTGAGCTACGACGGCATCCCTGCCGTGCTCGGCCGCTCCACCCTGCGCGACAAGCAGCAGTGCACCGGCTACAACGTGTTCACGATGTGGGCCGACAGCGTGCGCATCTGCGAGCGCCGCATCCGCCCCGACGGCAGCGCGGAGGAGATTCCCTGGTACGAGACGCGCCTCGAAGAAGTCCCTGACACAGTAAGTTACGACTCTTTCGGCATTGCATCTTCCTACCCGTGGCTGCGTTACGAAATAAACGAAAGCTACCCGCAGGTGGAGGAAGTGTGGCGCAGGGAGGAAGGCAGCAACATCGTGGCCGGATTCGCCCGCAAGGGCGGCAGGGCCTGGTACACCACCGCATCGGGCGAAGTCCGCTGCATACGGGTGCGCGACGGCAAGTTGCTGTGGAAGAAGGAGTTTCCCGGCAAGATTTTCAGCACGCCGGCAGTCAGCGGAAGCACGCTCGTGTTCGGCTGCACGGACGGCGGAATCTACGCCCTGAAGGCCCGCAGCGGCAGGCTCCTCTGGAAAACGGCCGCCGGCAAATCGGTGCTCTCTTCGCCCGTGGTGTATGAAGGACGCGTGTACACGGGCGCTTCGGACGGAGTGTTCAGGTGCCTGAAGATGCGCAGCGGCAAGCCGGTATGGAGTTACGAGGGAGTGGAAGGATTCGTGGAATGCCGTGCCTTCGTGGATGCGGAGCAGGTGGTTTTCGGCAGCTGGGCAGGACGCCTGTACTCACTGGACACGCAGACCGGCGCCCTTCAGTGGACCTGGAAGTGCGAACGGGCATCGAGAATGTACTCCCCTGCCGCCACCTGGCCCGTAAAAGCCGCCGGACGCATATTTATCGCCGTTCCCGACCGCAAGGTCTATGCGCTCGACGCCCGCAGCGGTGAGGAGCTTTTCCGCGTGGACGGGGGCCGGGAAGCAATCGGCCTCAGCAGCGACGGCTCCACCGTGCTCGCCAAGACTATGTTCAACACTTCCTATGCATTCAGGGCAGAGGTGCAGCGGCCTTCCGACGGCTCGCGCGAGCTGCCCGACTCGGAGCTTCTCTGGCGCGTCCCCAACGGCACGCACTACGAAATAGGCCCAACGCCCCTGGTGGAAATTGGCGGCAGCGTGCTCACGCCCACCGACAAAGGCAACCTCTTCTGCCTCAGCCTCGAAGACGGGTCGCTGAAGTGGATACATAAGATTTCGGTAGCGCTCATCAATCCCCTGGAAGTGTGGGAGGAGCGCGGACAGACCTACATTCTCGCTTCAGCTATGGACGGAGTCGTCACGCTGCTGCGGGTGAAGAATCAGCTATAACTATGCAGCTCAAATACAAACTGGTACTCTTCGACCTGGACGGCACCCTGATAGACAGCCTCGAAGACCTTGCGGAGGCCGTCAACCACGCTTTGTCGCTGCGCGGCTACCCGCTGCACGGCCTGGATGAATACCGCAAGATGGTGGGGCACGGCGTGCGCAATCTCGTGACGCAGGCCCTTCCTGAGGCTCTGAGGGCCGACGAGGGGCTTATAGACGCGGCCCTTGCCGACTTCAAGGCATACTACAGCTCCCACATCGACGTCCATACCCGCCCCTACCCCGGAATTCCGGAACTGCTAAGGGACCTCGACGCATCCGGGGCCCGTATCGCCGTGGCTTCCAACAAGTTTCAGGCAGGCACGGAGAAGCTCGTCAAGGAGTTCTTCCCGGAGATTCCCTTCGCCGCCATCCTTGGCAACCGCGAAGGCTTCCCGCTGAAGCCCGACCCAGAAATCGTGGGCGAGGCGCTGCGCTCTTCCGGCATCTCCCGGGAGGAGGCCGTCCTCGTCGGAGATTCCGGCACGGATATGCTGACCGCGCGCAACGGCGACATCGACGCCATAGCCGTCGGATGGGGCTACCGGCAGATGAGCGCCGCCGAAGGGCACCGGTTCGCAGGCAGCGTGCAGCAGCTCCGCACCATACTATCCGGCGATTTCGAGAGCCATCCATTCGAACCCTTCCTGCCCTCGGGAGCGCGTATGCTTTTCCTCGGCAGCTTCCCTCCCCAGCAGCACCGCTGGTGTATGCCGTTCTACTACCCCAACTGGATAAATGACTTCTGGCGCATCCTCGGGCTCATCCACTTCGGCGACAAGAACCACTTCTGCGTCCCCGGAGAGAAGCGCTTCGACGAGGCTCTTATCCGGGAGTTCTGCACCGCCCGCGGCCTCGCGTTCTACGACACCGCGTGCGAAGTGCGCCGCCTGCGCGACAACGCCTCCGACGCTTTTCTGGAGGTGGTCACGCCTACCGACATTCCCGCTCTGCTGCAGCGGATTCCGCAGTGCCGGATGATTATTACGACAGGAGAAAAGGCTTCCGGCGTCATTGCGGAGCGCTTCGGATGCCCCGTGCCGGAGATAGGCGGCTGCGTGGAGATAGAAGGCAGGATGCAGTTCTGGCGTATGCCGTCCAGTTCGCGCGCCTATCCCCTTCCGCTCGAGAAGAAGGCAGAGTACTACAGGAGGCTCTTTCAGTAAGCCCTTACCAGTTTTACTGATGCAGATTCCGTATTTCGGGTAAGCGTCCTGTTGTTACTTTTCCTTATTTTTGCGCCGTGATGAAAAAAGAATACATATCCCCGGAAGCGGCTGCCGTCCTGACGACTTCGGAGCAGGCCCTGCTCTCCGGCTCAGTTTATGTGGACTCTCCGGTGCCGGACGCCCTCGTGGGCGATACCGATTCCTGGGGCGAATGGATTTAAACCAGTGATTATGAAAAAGATACTGCTATACCTCTTCGCTGCGGCCATTTCCGGCTGCACGCCTGCAATAGTGCCCGACGACTCCGATACTCCCGCACCCGGCAGCGAGCGCGTCTCGATCAACGTGCGCCTCTCCGATGCAGAGACGCGCGCCCTCATCAATGATTCCGGCAGCGGCGCCGCCTCCTTCAGCTGGGAGGACGGAGACGAAATCGGCGTCGTGGCGGGCGGCAAGCTCGTACGGTTCAAGCTCTCGGGCAAGAGCGGCGATGGCACCGGCACCTTCACGGCTTCTGTTCCCGAAGGCAGCAGCATCGAGGACGGAGCTCCGGTGGCATATCCCTATGTACCAGAAGATTACAACGAAAGCACGCACAGCTTCAGCCTCAGCTTTCCTTCGGAATACGAGTCCTCGAAGGACGGAGATTTCCGGCACCGCTGGGCAGGTACGCTCGTAAAGGAAAGCGGCGGCAATTACAGGGCCGTGCTGGAGCACAGGGCGGCAATCCTGCGCGTGAGCTATTCAGGCGTGCCTTCGGAGGCCGATGCCATCAGGCTCACGGCCGACAAGGAGATAGCCGGCGGGAGCAAGAGCATCACCGTCAAGTTTTCCTGGCACGCTTCCACGATGCACTTCTATTTCCCCGTGCCCGCGGGCTACTACGGCAGTTTCAGCGTGCAGTTGTTATCCGGCGGCAGCGCCGTTGACGGCAGCCTTAAGACGCTGTCAGGCAGCACTATGGCCCTGGAGACAGGAAAGATTTACCGCACCCCGGAAATCAGCCTGCAGGACGGCGGCAGCAAGGTCCTGGTGGCATACTTCTCGTTTACCAACACCACCAAGGGCATCGCGGAGTCGCTCGCCGGCGTGCTTGGCGCCGACCTCTACAGCATCACGCCCTCGCAGGCCTACGGCAGCGAAAACAACAATTACTACGACTCCTCGACGCGCGCCTACAAGGAGCAGTACGGTCCCGCTTCGGCCCGCCCGGAGATTGAAAAGACCCTCTCCGGCACCGGCTACGGCACAGTGCTGCTCGGGTTCCCTATCTGGTACGGCAAGGTGCCGCGTGTCATACTGTCCTTCCTTGATGCGTACGACTTCAGCGGCAAGACCGTAATTCCTTTCTGCACCTCCGGCTCATCGGGCATCGGATCCGCGCAGAACGAGCTGCAAAGCACTTATCCCGGCATCAACTGGGTCCAGGGAGCCCGCCTCAACGGCTACAGCTCCGAGCAGCTTAAGAACTGGACCTCTGGACTTGGAATCAATGAGAATATGAATATCAAACTTACCATCGGAGGCAAGTCATTCGAGGCCGAACTTGCCGACGGCGCCACTGCCAAGGCATTCAGCGCTATGCTGCCTATGACATTGAATATGAACGAGCTGAACGGCAACGAGAAGTACTGCTACCTCGATAAGTCCCTGCCTTCAGACGCCTCCAACCCCGGCACCATCCACAACGGCGACATCCTCCTCTACGGCAACAACTGCGTCGTGGTGTTCTACAAGACCTTCAAGACCTCCTACAGCTACACCCGCATCGGCCGCATCAAAGACCCTGCGGGCCTCGAGGAAGCCCTCGGCAGCGGCGACATCACCGTCCGGTTCGAGAAGTAGGGTCCTGCTATGACGGCGGCGCTGAACCCGGCCTTTTCCATAGCATTGAGTCCCCTGATGGTGATGCCGCCGGGCGTTGTCACCTTGTCTATCTCCGCCCCGATGATATCATCATTGGAATCTAAAACTTCCTCCACACCATCTTGTTGACCACGCCGACGTAGCTCTGGATGATGCGGACGACCTTGGTGGAGACGTTCTCGTCCACGTAGTCTGGGACGGGGATGCCGGGCAGGCCGTCGCGGATGAGGGAGACGGCGACGTCAACGCTCTGCAGGAGGCCTACCGTGTCGATGCCGGAGAGAACGAAGCAGCCTTTGTCCAGGGCCTCCGGACGCTCGGTGGAGGTGCGGATGCAGACGGCCGGGAAGGGGTGGCCGATGCTGGTGAAGAAGCTGCTCTCCTCGGGCAGGGTGCCGGAGTCGGAGACAACGCAGAAAGCGTTCATCTGCAAGCAGTTGTAATCGTGGAAGCCGAGGGGCTCGTGCTGGATGACGCGGCGGTCGAGCTGGAAGCCGCTGGCCTCGAGGCGCTTGCGCGAGCGCGGGTGGCAGCTGTACAGAATAGGCATATCGTACTTCTCGGCCATCTTGTTGATAGCGTTGAACAGCGACAGGAAGTTCTTCTCGGTGTCGATGTTCTCCTCACGGTGAGCTGACAGCAGGATGTACTTGCCCTTCTCCAGGCCCAGGCGCTTATGGATGTCGCTGGCCTCGATCTCGGCGAGATTGTTATGCAGCACCTCCGCCATCGGCGAGCCGGTCACGTAGGTGCGCTCCTTGGGCAGACCGGTATCGGCCAGGTAGCGGCGCGCGTGCTCGCTGTAGGCCATATTCACGTCGGAAATTATGTCCACAATGCGGCGGTTGGTCTCCTCCGGCAGGCACTCGTCCTTGCAACGGTTGCCCGCTTCCATATGGAAAATGGGGATGTGGAGACGCTTGGCGCCGATGACGCTGAGGCAGCTGTTCGTATCGCCCAGCACCAGCACGGCGTCGGGCTTTACCTCCACCATCAGCTGGTAGCTCTTGGCAATGATGTTGCCCATCGTCTCGCCGAGGTCCTTGCCCACGGCCTCCATATACACGTCAGGGTCAGCGAGCTTCAAATCCTTGAAGAACACGCCGTTAAGGTTATAATCATAGTTCTGCCCGGTGTGTGCCAGCAGGCAGTCGAAATACTCGCGGCATTTGTTGATCACAGCTGCCAAGCGGATAATCTCCGGGCGGGTGCCTACAATGATGAGAAGCTTCAGCTTTCCGTTATTCTTGAATTGTGCCATATCGTTTACTTTACAGGTTCAAAAAAAGTATCCGGCTTGTCGGGGTTGAACACCTCGTTGCAGTACATCACGGTAACGAGGTCCTCGGTCTTGCTAAGATTGATGATGTTGTGAGTGTAGCCGGGGAGCATATGGACGGCCTGGATGTTGTCGCCTGAGACCTCCCATTCGAGGATTTTGCCGTCGGGGTCATTCAGATTACGCTGCTGGATGAGACCGTGGCCTTTGACCACGATGAACTGCTCGAACTTGGTGTTGTGCCAGTGCTGTCCTTTCGTGATGCCGGGCTTGCTGATGTTGATGCTGACCTGACCGGCGTTATGGGTATGCACGAGTTCCGTGAAGCTTCCCCGTTCGTCTATGTTCATCTTCAGCGGGAAAGCAGCCTTGGCAGCAGGCAGGTAGCTCAGGTACGTACTGTACAGCTTCTTAGCGAACGAGCCTGCCGGGATCTCCGGAATCATCAGGGTCGCAGGCTGCGCAGCGAACTCGTTAAGCAGCGAGACGATCTCGCCCAGCGTTGCCTTGTGCGTCACCGGCACGTAGCAGTAGCGCCCGGAGACCGAAGGCAGCACCTCCAGCCCATCGAACTCGCAGTGATGCTCCTGCCCCTTAAGAGCAGCAATCATCTCGTCCACGAGGTCGTCGATGTAGAGCAGTTCCAGCTCCACGCTGGGGTCGTTTACCGTGTACGGCAGGTCGTTGGCCACCGCGTTGCAGAACGTCGCCACCGCGCTGTTGTAGTTCGGGCGGCACCACTTGCCGAAGAGGTTCGGGAAGCGGTACACCAGCACCCGTGGCTGCAAGCCGGCCGGCTTCTTGTCATTGCCGGCCTTACCGGCAATCTCTTCCCCGTACTTGAGGAACAAGTCCTCCCCTGCTTTCTTGCTGCGGCCGTACTCGGAATTGCCGAAGCGGCCGGTGAGGCTGGCCTGCTGGCTGGAAGACAGCATCACGGGGCACGTATTCCCGTGCCGGCGCAGCGTATCCAGCAGCGTCGAAGCGAAGCCGAAGTTGCCGGCCATAAACTCTTCCTGGTTCTGCGGCCTGTTCACGCCCGCCAGGTTGAACACGAAGTCCGCGCTCGCGCACCAGCGGTCCAACTCCTCCGGAGTCGAATCCAGGTCATACTCAAAAATATCCTCGACGGCTAATGCTCTGTCATTCTGAGGCGAAGCAGAAGAATCCTTACCCCCCAGGCCGTAATTCCGCGCCTTCCCGTCCCGGATGTTTTTCAATTGTGCGCACAGGTTCTTTCCTACGAACCCCTTTGCGCCGGTAACCAGTATCTTCATTGTACTAATGATTTCTCGACAATCTCTAAACAGACTTATCTATTTATATAGTTATCTGATAGTTTGCAAATTTAGCCATTTTATCGGACTATAACAATTTTGCCGGACTAAATAACTTGTCTTTTACCTGCCCTTTCAAATACCGCTGCCGCTCCGGCTCCGGGAATTTTTCGATGGCATAGCGGAGCATTGTGCGGGGCATCTGCCGGTAACGGGGACTTCGCTCTGAACGGCAACTGTCTGGAGAGCCCAGCAGGTACGCCTCCAGCGCCTTCTTATCGCGTTTCCCGGCCTCGCGGAGGAGCCAGCCGACGGCTTTGTGAATCAGGTCGTGTGGATGTAGAAGTAGGATGTCGGCAATCGCGAACGTGTCCTCGAACTGCCCGTGCCGGATGAATGTCATAGTGGAGACCATACCGATGCGCTGCTCCCAGATGGTCTTGCCGCTGCGGGCCAGGTCATACAGGATGCTGCGGTCTTTGTCCAGCAGCCACACGCCCAGAAGCGGATAGCAGCTCAGGTCCACCAGGTCCCAGTTGTTGATGCGTCCGGTGTGGGAAAGATAGAAATCGATGCAGGCGCTGCGCTGAGAATCCGTCTTCGCGTGCGAAAAGATTTCGACCAGAGTGAGAAGGGCCGCGAGGCGCATCTCGTGGTACTCGCTGCCGATGCAGCGCTCCAGCTCCTCGAATCCAGTGGCCCTACAGCACGCCTTCACAATCGAACGCGTCACGGGCACCTTGATACCCAGGAACTTATCCCCTTCGCCATACTGCCCCGCCCCCGTCTTGAAGAACCGGCTAAGGCCTTCCACCTGCGACGGGTCGGCAGCGGCTAAAATGGAGTCGTGGAGGGACATATCAACTGTCGAGAATTTGGTGGCAGCCGTGGCTGTGCTTAAATCATTCCTTTGAACGTCAGCCATAGGGAGAAGAACTGGTCGTAAACACTATAGGCATTCTTGTCCAAGGTGATAAGGTCCTTGTCCAACAGCCCCTTCAGCGCAGAGCTCACACTGCTGGCTGAGTTGAGCTTATGCTTTTTGATGAATTGTCCACCTGTGACCGTGGTCGCCTTCCCTTCCTTGGCGATAGCCAGAAAGAGCATCCGTTGCTTTTCCGGCATCTGATAGTATAGGGATTCATATGTGTCAGATGAGAGTCTGAGGATATAATCGATGGCACCAAGCCCGACACTCCAGGTGGGAACGCCGTTCATATCAAAAGAAATCTCTAAGTGCAAGGAGGATACGAGCGCAATGAACTTCTCCCAAGCCCGCATAACCATTGGTGACAAATGGATTCTTCATAAGGCTCTTCTGTTTATCTGGAGCAAAGGTAAACAAAAGAATTCAGATTACCATAAAATGATAATCATAAAATAGTAATGCCAACAAACTTGGATTCAGCAGCCGCATCCGGAGAATCTTTAACAGACGGCCCGTCTCGACCGCCCCGACAGTCACCGGCCCGGGGTCCGGTCACCCAATCCCGATTCGTTCCAAAACCATCCAACCTCCGCCGTCAACGCGATGACGTCGGAGGTTTTCTTGGCAACGCGCGGAATTTTCGCAAAAACAATCCAAATCTACCATTCATCTGCAGAATTAGCGTGTTTTTCTTTGCGTATAAGAGAAAAGTGTCTATATTTGTCTCTAAAAAACCGCATTACTATGATTGTAAAATTCAGTATAACCAACTATGGGCCTATTCGCGAGACACAGACGCTCAGTTTTGAAGCTGAGAATTCCGAGCATCTGGAAGAGTATTATGTAGTAAATACCGGCGGGCATCGCATTCTTAAAGCGGCTATCCTTTTTGGTCCAAATGCCTCTGGAAAGACTTATATTTTGAATGCTTTGAATTCCCTCCGCAATCTAGCTACTGCTCCTACATCATCAAAAACCGCCCTGCTCCCCTACGAGCCCTTTCTGATGGACGAAGAGTCCAGAAGCAAGCCGACAGAGTTTGAGATTGACTTCATTCAAAACGGTGATTTATATAGGTACAACATCAAGTTGAACCGTCAATGTATTCTTTATGAGCGGCTCCGTTCGCAGAGCAGGAGACGTATCGTCTATACCCGAACCACCGATGTGGAGTCGCAACTCGCCAAGATCGTCTTTGGGGATGATTATCCTGTAAAAAATGATGTGGAAGCTGCGACGCTCTCCTCAAACACATTATGGAATGAGACCGTTCTAGCCGGGTTCACAAAGACGAATATGGCACACAAGGCCCTTCAGGCCGTACATATCTGGTTCCAAAGTTATTTAGCTCCGATGGTAAACCCTAGAGCGGATCTCACTCGCTTTACGCTGGATCTGATAGATATGGGATATGTGGACAAGGACAAGATTATTCCCATCCTAAAGAAAGCAGATTTTAATATCGGCGGCGTCACCATACGAAGAGCTGAAGAATCTGAAGAGCCTCTGCGACTGGTACATATTGGGCCTGACGGGAAGCTCACGGACGATATACCATATACATCTGAATCATTGGGAACCCAACGCTATTTCGGTCTTTCCGGCATTCTGTATATGCTTATTTCCAGAAGCAGCGCCTTCCCTATCGATGAGATTGAGTCCTCCATACATCCGGAATTGGTCAAACACTTCTTGCTGTCTTTCTGCACTAATTCAAAGAGCTCCCAATTGCTTGTCACGACACACAATAGGGAGCTTCTGAACGACAAGGACATTTTCCGAAGTGACATAATCCAGTTCACGGACAAAGACAAGAACTATGCGACCCGTCTTTACCGTCTCTCAGACTTCGGTACCGATGTGGTGCGGAACACCTCCAACGTACTCAATGCATACAACGCCGGCAAACTGGGCGCGTTCCCAAGGTTGTCCGACTATTACATCGACCTTAACGAATAAACTGATATGCCGAAGATTGCACCGAAAAAAACCTATGGTTTTGTAGGAGACGGGGAAACCGAGCTCTGGTATTTGCAGATGCTCAAAAAGAATGAGACGACTCTAACTGTGACCATCAAGCCGGAACTCCCTCAAAAGAAGTCCGTTGATGAACAGTTTAATTACGTTGTTTCTTTGGCAGAGGTGCACGAGAAAGTATTCTGGATTGTCGATATGGATGTCATCATCCGTGAAACACGGGAATTCAAGGGGCCAAGAGACAAAGCGCCGGCATCCGTACTGAAACAACGATACCAGCAAATAACGAATGATCCTGTTCTCAGAAGCAAAGTCATATTCATTGGCAATACGCCCTGCCTCGAATACTGGATACTGCTACATATATTTCAGACCACCCGGTACTACGATACCTGTGATTTGGTGTGTCAGGAGATAGTCAAGCACGAGCCGTTGACAGGATATGAAAAGACCAAGAGGTATTACCTTCAGGCCAATGACATATATAAAAGGTTGAAACCTTACCTGAATACAGCAAAAACAAATGCCCTCCGGACAGGACCTTTTGATCCGGACAACCTGCAGAAGGGCTTATCAGAGATGCACAAAATATTCACCGAACTGGGCATTTAAGGTGCTTCCGCACAATTTTCAGCCACTTACACCGGCCGTTGATTTGTAAACATCCGAACAAGTACGACTGTCAGTTTGCCTTAGTGGGATGTAACTTTGCCCCACTGATACAAACTGACAGTCATATGATAACGCGAGAACAA
>ONLD01000015.1 GCA_900318565.1 uncultured Bacteroidales bacterium | reverse complement strand
AAGGGGACGAGACTTCCGTTTATTCGGGGTGGGCTAGCTTATTCCCACTCGATAGTTCCGGTGGGCTTGGGGGTGAGGTCGTAGAGGACTCTGTTGACGCCGGGGACCTCGGTCACTATGCGCTGCACAATGTGGTGGAGCAGCGGGTAAGGGATTTCCTCGACGGTAGCGGTCATAGCATCGCGGGTGTTGACGGCACGGATGATGACCGGCCAGTCCCAACTGCGTTTGTTGTCTTTCACGCCGGTCGATTTGTAGTCGGGCACGATGGTGAAATACTGCCACACCTTACCCTCAAGGCCGTTCTTTGCGAACTCTTCACGCAGAATCGCATCAGATTCGCGGAGGGCTTCCAGGCGGTCGCGTGTGATGGCTCCGGTGCAGCGCACTCCAAGGCCCGGGCCGGGGAAGGGCTGGCGGAAGACCATATTGTCCGGAAGTCCCAAGGCCTTGCCTACCACGCGGACCTCGTCCTTGAAGAGCAGCTTGATAGGCTCCACGAGTTCGAATTGGAGATCTTCGGGAAGACCGCCGACATTGTGGTGGGACTTGACAGGGCCGGACTCGAGGATGTCAGGATAGATAGTGCCCTGGGCGAGGAAGCTGATTCCTTCGAGTTTGCGGGCTTCTTCTTCGAACACGCGGATGAATTCGGAACCGATGACCTTGCGTTTCTGCTCGGGATCGGCGACTCCTGCCAGTTTGTCCAGGAAGCGGTCAGTGGCATCCACGTACACGAGATTGGCTTTAAGCTCGTCACGGAACACCCTGATGACCTGCTCGGGCTCACCTTTGCGCAGCAGGCCGTGGTTCACGTGGACGGATACCAGCTGCTGCCCGACAGCCTTGATCAGCAAGGCCGCGACAACCGATGAATCGACGCCTCCGGAGAGTGCCAGAAGCACTTTCTTGTCTCCGATTTGGGCACGTAGTTCTTTAACTTGCTCTTCAATGAATTTCTGCGCCAGAGCGGGCGTGGTGATGCGCTCCATTTCAGCGGGGCGAATGTTTCCTGTTGCCATAACTATACAATACTAAGTAACCTATTCTCCTCTTGAATAATTCGGCGTCTCCTTGGTGATGGTGACGTCGTGCGGGTGGCTTTCGGCCATTCCGCTGGCGGTGACGCGGGTGAAGCGGGCCTGCTTGAGCGCCTCGAGGTTCTGGGCGCCGCAGTAGCCCATACCGCTGCGCAGGCCGCCGATGAGCTGATACACGGTCTCCTCGAGCGTGCCTTTGTAGGGTACGCGGCCCACGATGCCTTCCGGCACGAGTTTCTTCGTCTCGGTCTCCTTATCCTGGAAGTAGCGGTCCTTGGAGCCGGCGTTCATAGCGTCGATGCTGCCCATTCCCCTGTATGCCTTGAACTTACGGCCGTTGTAGATGATGGTCTCGCCGGGCGCTTCTTCTGTGCCTGCGAACATAGAGCCGCACATCACGCAGTCGCCTCCGGCCGCAAGGGCCTTCACGATGTCGCCGGAGTAGCGGAGTCCGCCGTCGGCAATCACGGGGATGCCGCTGCCCTTGAGCGCGCGGGCTACTTCGTAAATCGCGGAAAGCTGCGGCACACCCACGCCCGCCACGATGCGGGTCGTGCAGATGGAACCTGGCCCGATGCCTACCTTGACGGCGTCCGCGCCTGCTTTGGCGAGCTGTACGCCGGCTTCATAGGTGGCCACGTTGCCAACTACCACGTCCAGCTCCGGCAGTGCCGCCTTGACGCGGGCAAGCTGCTCGAGCACACCCTTGCTGTGGCCGTGGGCGGAGTCGATGACCACTGCGTCCACGCCTTCAGCTGCAAGCGCGCGAGCTCTTTCCAGAGCGTCTGGAGTCACGCCGATGCCGGCAGCCACGCGCAGGCGGCCCTTGGCGTCCTTGCAGGCGGCCGGGTGCAGCTTCTCCGTGAGTATGTCCTTATAAGTTATGAGGCCAACGATGTGTCCGTCCTTGTCGAGCACCGGGAGCTTCTCTACCTTATGCTTCTGCAGCACCTCTTTGACGTGGGCGCGGTCGGTGCGGCCCACGGGGATGGTCACGAGCCCTTCCGAGGTCATCACGTCCTTGATGAGCACGGACAGGTCTTCCTGGAAGCGCACGTCGCGGTTGGTCACGATGCCTACAAGCCTGCCTTCGGCGTCCGTCACGGGGATTCCGCCGATGTGGTTGGCCTGCATCAGGGCAAGCGCGTCTCCCACCGTCTGGTCTTCGTGGATGGTCACCGGGTCGTAGATCATTCCGCTTTCGGCACGTTTTACCTTGCGCACTTCGGCGGCCTGCTCTGCAATCGTCATATTCTTGTGGATCACTCCGATGCCGCCCTCGCGGGCAAGCGCAATAGCCATCGGAGCTTCGGTTACGGTGTCCATCGCAGCGGACACTATAGGTATGTTGAGGGTGATGTTCCTGGAGAACCTGGTATGCAGGTCCACCTCCCTGGGCAGGACTTCCGAGTATGCCGGAACGAGCAATACGTCGTCGAATGTCAGTCCTTCCAGTGCAATTTTTTCTTCAATAAATGACATATCTCTCTATTGTATCAGGCCAATCGCTTTGTTCCAGGACAGGGTCTTGTAGAACTTTTCCAGCTCTTCCTTGCCCGCTCCCGGCACATAACAACTCAGACCGCAGACCCTGTCCATCGTGATTCCGAAGAAAGTCGGAGTCGTGTCCTTGAATAGGATGCAGTCCTGCAGGGCGGCGTCGATTGCGGAAAGCTCCACCTGCCCGGCGCCGGCTTGCTCGAAAATGTCGCGCAGGTCGTAGAACCAGTGCAGGTCGTTGTAGAAATATGCCTGGATCTGACTGCGCTTTATATTTTCAATTGATGTGCGATATTTGCCGACCAAAGCTGCGCAGGCGGATGCCAGAGGCTCAAGCTTGCGACAGTCCACGAGAGTGATGGTGGCTGACTGATACGCCCCCGTCTGTCCCTTATAGTAATCCATATAGTCCACGCAAATGCCCTTCAGGTCAGCCTCTGCGGACCCGAAAAGGCGCTTTGCCATAGTCGAATATATCATACCGTAACTCAGTATTTCTGTGGGGGAGAAAATAATCTTGTCACATTTGTCCCGGAGCTCATACGCGACTTCCACGCATCCCATCAGGCAGGCGTCCATAATGAAAAAGTCCAGATGGTAGGGGATTGCGTCGGCGAGCGGGGTCATCTCCATCCCGCCGCCTTTTACGTTTTCGATGCACAGCTCCTTGGTCAGGGGGAACCGGCGCCTGGCCCGGTCGTCCGGGGCGCTGAAGATACTCAGGGACGATTCCTGGTAGCCTATTGGAAGCCAGCCCTTTGCGTGCGAGGATATGAGAAGTCCGTACTGTGAGGCGGGGAAGAGGTCTTTGACGTCCAGTAGAACCTGGCGCAGCACTTCGGGCGAAGAACTGACATCGGTGTCGGGATAGACGATGAGGGTGTCTTTCTTCACGAGGCCGTTCGGGGCGGTGTAGGCCCGCACGAGGACGGGATTGGTCGGCACGGTATAGACCCCGTTTTTGGAGGTGTGGTGCGAGTACAGAAGAAGTACGTCATCACTTCCCGCGAAAGGCAGATCGCCTTCCAGCAGTTGCTGTTCGTTGTGGGCTATGTTGGGGGAGAGGTTGTTGAAAGCGGCGGAGTACATCAGGAAGACTCTTCTGATCGAGGGCGCTTCCGGATCCTGCCGTCCGCAGGCGGCGAGGATGAGTGCGCAGAGAGCGGCACAGAATATGCGCGAGAGCTTCTTCATCGTACGAATTCACAAATATACGAAAAAATTACTAAATTTGTGTGTGGATCCATACACTTATTTTTTATCCATCGAGCGGCGGCTTTCGCCCAACACCGTGGCCTCCTACGGTGCGGAGGTGGCCGCCTTCCTGAATTTCCTTGACGGCAAGCCCGCCGTGCAATGCTCTGCGGCGGATGTGACCGGCTATCTTAGCGCCCGTTCGGAGACTCTTTCCAAGCGCAGCCAGGCTCACTGCCTGAGCGCCCTGAAGTCCTATTTCGACTTTCTGATTCTGGAAGGGGAGAGGAAGGACAACCCTTGCGACGGGGTGGACGCCCCGAAGCTAGGGCGCTATCTTCCCGAAGTGCTCTCGGTGGAAGAAGTCAGCGCTATCATAGACGGCGTGCCGCAGGAAAAACCGGGGGATATACGCGACAGGGCCATTCTGGAAGTGCTCTATGGCTGCGGGCTGCGCGTCTCGGAGGCCTGCGGGCTGCTGATATCGCACGTGGACTTCGAGGCCTCTTTCGTGCGGGTGGTCGGAAAGGGCGACAAGGAGCGGCTCGTGCCGATCGGCGTCCCGGCGCTGGATGCCCTGCGGCTGTGGCTGGCGGTGCGCCCCGAGCCGGCGGGTCCCGAATTCTCGGACCTTTGCTTCCTGAACCTCCGAGGCAGGCGCCTTAGCCGCGTGTCGGTGTTCAATATGGTGAAGCATCGCGCTATGCTTGCAGGAGTGCGAAAGGAAATCTCACCGCACACTTTCAGGCATTCATTCGCCACGCACCTCGTGGAAAACGGCGCCGACCTGCGCGTGGTGCAGGAGATGCTGGGGCACGAAAGCATCCTGACCACGGAAATATACACGCACATCGACTCCCGCACCTGGCAGAAAGCCGTGCTGGAGCATCATCCCAGACGTTGAATTATTTGCTCTCCTCGGCCAGGGCTTTGTTGTAGCACTCGCGGCAGAGGGGCTCGTAGATGTCCTTCTCTCCGAGGACTACGAGGTCCTTGCTCTTGCTGAGGCGGTGGGAGTGGTTGGCGAGGTTGCCGCATTTCACGCAGATTGCGTGGACCTTCTGCACGTCTTCAGCTACGGCCATCAGCATAGGCATCGGCCCGAATGGCTTTCCGAGATAGTCGGTGTCAAGTCCGGCCACGATGACGCGTATCCCCCTGTCGGCCAGTTCCTGGCACACGTCCACGAGGTTGGCTCCGAAGAACTGGGCCTCATCTACGCCGACCACTTCAATCTCGGGACCTACCTTCAGCATATCTGCGGCGTCTCCGATGGGCTTGGAAGAAATCTTGTGGAAATCGTGCGAGACCACCTCCACGTCGGAGTAGCGGTTGTCTATCGCGGGCTTGAAGATGGCGATTTTCTGATTTGCGAACTGGGCGCGGCGGAGGCGCCTGATAAGCTCTTCGGTCTTTCCGGAGAACATCGAGCCGCAAACTACTTCGATGCAGCCTGATTTTTTGTGGTTTTCTGAAAACATTTGCGTAGCTTTGTGGAGACAAATATAAGAAAAACTTGTGATATGCCCAGCGGTATTCTCTACATAGTTCCGACGCCGGTAGGCAATTTGGAAGACATCACCCTCAGGGCCCTTTCCGTGCTGAAGGAGGCTGATCTTATCCTTGCCGAAGACACCCGCACCAGCGCTGTGCTCTTCCAGCACTACGGTATCAAGGGCAAGCTGCTGAGCCACCACAAGTTCAACGAGCACCAGACCGTCGGGATGATACGCGAGAAACTCCTGCAGGGGCTCTCCGTTGCCCTCGTCAGCGATGCCGGCACTCCCGGAATCTCGGACCCGGGCTTCCTGCTTGCAAGGGAATGCGCGCGCGAAGGCATTGAAGTGCAGACACTTCCGGGCGCTACCGCCTGCATACCTGCACTCGTCTCTTCCGGCCTGCCCTGCGACCGATTCTGCTTCGAGGGCTTCCTGCCGCTGAAAAAGGGCCGGCAGACACTTCTGAACTCACTTAACCAAGAGACAAGGACTATGATATTCTATGAATCACCAAGGCGTCTTACAGGGACGCTGGAGCAGTTTGCGGCCGTCTTCGGCCCGGAGCGGGAATGCTCCGTGGCAAGGGAGATTTCCAAACTGCACGAAGAGCACGTGCGGGGCAGCCTCGCGGAAGTGCTCGCTCATTTCAGGGCCTGCGAGCCCAAGGGGGAAATTGTAATCGTCGTGGCCGGAAAGCCCTCCGAAGGGCACCGGGAGCACCGCAACAAGTACAAGGAGGAGAGAGGCGATGGAGAAGAAGAAAGACAAGGATAGCGGCCCCTCCGGCACGGTATTCAAAGCGGGCGGCATCGCCCTGGCATTCCTTATCATCGGTTATCAGTCGGCCCTGTTCGTGCACAGGGCGGCCCAGTTGCGCATTGCCGCAATCCGGGATCACCCGGACACGGTATATGTCGTGGACCCCGGAGTGGCCTCGCGGCTGCTGGCCTCTTATCCGGACCAGGCCGGCGCATCCCCGGAAGCCGCGCCTCCGGCGGTGCGGAGGAATGCTCCGCACAGCGCTCCCGTCCGGCAGGAAAGAGCCCGGAGCAGGAGAGTGGAAAGTTTTCGCTTCAATCCCAACACCGTGAGCCTTGAAGATCTTATGCGCCTGGGATTCAGCGAGAAGCAGGCCCGTGCAATCGATAATTACAGGCAGAAGGGAGGACGCTTCCGCCGGCCTTCGGATTTCGCGAAGTCTTACGTGGTGTCGGATTCGGTGTTCAAGCGCCTTGAGAAATACATCGATATTCCCAGGACGGACATAAACCGCGCGGATTCGGCGGCGTTTGACGCCCTGCCCGGCATAGGGCCTTATTTTGCAGCGAAGATGGTGGAGTACAGGGCGCGCCTGGGCGGCTATTCATACCCCGAGCAGTTGATGGACATCTACCATTTCGACCGGGAAAAGTACGACGGCCTCAGCGACCTTATCTGCTGCTCGCGGCCCCGGGAGCCATTCCGTATCTGGAGCCTGCCTGAAGACAGTCTGCGGCTGCATCCCTACATACGCACGCGCCAGGCGGCACATTCCATCGTGCTGCTGCGGGAGCATACGCCGCGGGAGCAGTGGACTCTCGAGACGATTGCGGGGGCGGGTATTCTGCCGGAAGAAGATGCGTCGAGGCTGCTGCGCTGCGTCGTGGCGGCTCCCTGAAGGGTTCAGCGTCCGGCCGTGATGTCGATATCGACTCTCTCCAGAGCCGCTTCGTGCATAATCTGGTTAGGATTTGTGCCGGGCTCATCCTGCGGCACGTCGGTGCCCAGGATGGCGAACAGTTCCTCCCAGTAGCGGGGCATAGTGCCGTCTGGAGCCTTGAAATTCATCGGCACCTGTCTGAATATGTGCGAGCCGTCGGAATGGATGTAGCTGTCACGCACGAGCTCGGTGCAGTATTTGGCCGTGTCGCAGGGGATGAACGCATTGTTGTACTTGAGCCCGAGGTAGCGCTTGGCATTTTCTACGTACTCCCGGGCTTGCGTATCGTCCTTGAGCCGCATCACGATGAACCTCGGCAGGCTGCCGTCCTTGAGGGTGAAGTCGCACAGGAAGGTGTCGAGCGGATGACGGTCCACTCCGCGGCGGAGCGTGGCGTCGATAATCCAGACGGAGTCGGCGCTGACCTCTGCGATTGCCGTGTGGATGATGTTGAGGGAGTCGCCTCCGGTTGCGGCGCCTATAGCGTCGGCCATAGAATCATCGCCTATGGTGTAGGTCATCGGAATGCCGACGAACACCAGGTCGCCGGTGCGGAGCGCCTCAGGGCTGCGGCTGCAGGAGGCAAGGAACAGAAGCAGCATCAGGGCTGCGGTATAAAATCGTTTCACGGTGCAAAGATACTTTTTTTGTGTATTATCCGGTAAATTTTTACCTTTGGATATGAACGAAAAAGTAAAAGATTTTTTCAGGTCTCTGGTGAGCCTCTCGGATTATGTGGACCTTGAGGGGGCCAGCGCCTCGATACGGAAGAATATTTATTTCAAGGGCCCGACGGTTTTCATCCTCGCCTGCGCCATTATCATCGCGTCCGTAGGCCTGAACGTGAACTCGATTCCGGTCATCATCGGCGCTATGCTTATCTCCCCGGTGATGGCTCCCATCCTGGGATTCGGCTTCAGCCTCGGGGTGCAGGATATGCAGCTGCTCAAAGATTCGCTGCGCAACTTTGCGGTGATGGTGGTGATAAGTATCCTGGCTTCGGCGATTTACTTTCTCCTCAGCCCCCTTAACCTGGAGCATCCCACGGAGCTCCTCGCGAGGACCAATCCCACGATTTACGACGTGCTCATCGCCCTCTTCGGCGGCTTCGCCGGGATACTGGAGAATTCCCGCAAGGAGAAAGGCACCGTGCTCTCCGGCGTGGCTATCGCGACGGCCCTGATGCCGCCCCTCTGCACCGTAGGCTATGGCATATCGATAGGCAACCTGTCGTATATCCTCGGGGCGTTCTATCTTTTTATGATCAACAGCATCTTCATCGCTCTTGCGACTTTCGTGGCCGTGAAGTACCTTAAATATCCTGTCGTGCAGGAGGTGGAAGGGCGCCGTACCCGCCTGACCGGCAGGGCCGTGTCCGTGATTCTGCTGCTTATCATCGTGCCCAGCGTGCTCTCTGCGATACGTATCGTGCAGGAGAGCAATTTCAAAATCCACGCTTCCCGCGTCGTGGAGGACAACAAGTCCATAGGCCGCGGCTTCATCTATGATTATTCGGTTGACAACACTTCCAATCCTCCCAGCGTGGTCCTGTATATGGCAGGAGAGAAACTTACCACGGCCGACAAGGAAAGGCTTTATGAAGACGCTGAAAAATACGGAATTACGCGCAGCCAGATAGTATTCCGCGAGGATGCCGTCAACAGCAGCGAGACCGTCTCCGAATCCGAAATCGTGCGCAGTCTGCTGGAACATTCCGACAAACAGGTGGAACGTCTCAACCAGACCATCGCAAAGCTGCGGGATTCAATCGCCGTGCTCAATGCCCGCCTGGGCAGGCTGGACAAAGAAAAACCCGACAGCCTCAAGGCCGCCGGGCGTTAATCTTAATCTTTTTAATCTTTAAGCTTTTCAATCATATCGTCCAGCATTCTGAACAGCTGGGGGACAGTCTCGGGCGTCAAGCTCGCGCAGCTTACCGCTCCTGCGACCCGCATCGGGATGTCGGAGAGTTCTTTCTCCATTTCCCGGCCCTTCGGGGTGAGCTGCACAAGGACCTGCCGGGCGTCTTCCGCGCTCTTGCTTCTCCGTACCAGCCCTTCCTGTTCCATACGCTTGAGAAGGGGCGTCACGGTGTTGGTCTCCAGCAGCAGTCTCTTCGCTATGTCGTTGACTTTCTGCGAATCCTGCTCCCATAGCACCAGCATCACGAGGTACTGCGGGTAAGTCAGGCCGTAGGGAGCGAGCAGCGGATGGTAGGCTTGGGTGAGCAGGCGCGAGGCGCTGTACAGACGGAAGCACAACTGATTGTCAAGTTGGAACTGCGGCAGCATCAGAGCATCTCCTGTATGTCTTTCTCCATCTTTTCAGGAGTCACGGTGGGGGCGTAGCGCTTTACGGTCTTGCCGTCGCGGGAGATGAGGAACTTGGTGAAATTCCACTTGATGGCGCTGCCGAAAGTGCCCTTGGCGGCACTCTTGAGATACTTGTAGATAGGGTGGGCGCCGTCGCCGTTGACTTCAATCTTGCTCATCAAGGGGAAGGTCACGCCGTGGTTGAGGCGGCAGAACTCCGCGATCTCCTCATCGCTGCCGGGCTCCTGGTGTGCGAACTGGTCGCAAGGGAAGCCCACGATGACCAGACCCTGGTCCTGGTACTTCTTGTAGAGGGCCTCGAGGCCGTCGTACTGAGGGGTGAATCCGCACTTGGAAGCGGTGTTGACAATCATCAGGACCTTGCCTTCGTACTGGCTGAAGTCCACTTCGATACCCTTGTTGTTGAGGGCTTTATAGTCATAAATCGTAGCCATAGCTTTTTTGTTTTGTGCGCCGAGGGGCATAGCGAGAAGCATAGCCCCGAGCAGCGCAAGATAAATTGATTTCATTGATTTAGAGTTGTTTGGTGAGCCAGTTCTGGAGACCGATTTCCTCGATGAGGTCCAGCTGCTGCTCGCTCCAATACATATCCTCCTCCTCGTCGAGAGCGTAGGCTCTGAGAATGTCGTAGGTCTTGAAGTCGTCTTCCAGGGATTTGGTGACCTGCATAAGGATGGGCACCTGCTCCACGGAGACTGCAAGGTCGGCCTTGATGTAGGCCACGGGGTCGGCGGTAGTGGGCATTGCGGGAGCGGCATCTACCTTGGGGCTTCCGCCCAGGTCGAGGATGCGCTCGATGAATTTGTCCACCCAGCCCATTTCTTCTTCGGCGTGCCCGGCATATTTCTCTCCGAGTTTGCTATACCCTTTGTCTGCGAAAATTTTGCTTTCTACTTTGTGCTGAAGCGACTGCGCGGCGAGGCCGGTAGCGTAAGCCTGAAGCACCTGAATTGATTTCTGTTTGTCCATTGTATTATCGTTTTATTAATTTATATCGTTCACGACACAAAGGTAGAAATAATTTTTTATATCGCAAGCGATATTTTTATTTTTTTGCAAAAAATTTTTCCGCGCAGGGAGTCATTTGCGCGGACCCTTTTTAATCAGCAGGCAAAGCCCCAGCACCGTCAGCAGGGCATTGACAAGAAGAAGCTCGTAGCCGAAACGGTATCCGCCCAGCCATTGCTCGGAGTGGCTTTGCAGGATGTAGCAGACTGCCGGCGCTATGACGGCCGGAAGCGGCACCCACTTGTCGCGGACCGGCTTCTTGCAGCAGAGTCCGAATGCGAACAGGCCGAGTATGGGGCCGTAGGTGTAGCTCGCCAGCTTATAGACGGCGTCGATGACGCTCTGGGTGTCAAGCACGTAGAATGCGTAGATGACGGCTCCCATCAGCAACGCCATCGCCAGATGCACCGTCTTGCGGGTGCGGGATATGCCTTCTTCGGACTTGCCAGCGGTGCCTATGATGTCGGCGGTGAAAGACGTGGTCAGGGCAGTGAGCGCCGAACCGCCGGCGGAATACGCGCAGGACACCAGTCCGAGCACGAAGAGTACGCCTGCTATTGCCGGGAGGCTGCCGCCCGTAGCTACTGCCGGGAAGATCAGGTCGCCGGTCTGCGTGATGCCCTTCGAGCCGGCGTACACATAGAGCAGCACGCCCAGGCAGAGGAAGAGGAAAATCACGGGGATTTGCAACAGTCCGCTGGTAATCAGGTTTTTGCGGGAGTCGCGCGCGTTTCGGCTGCTGAGCACCCGCTGCATCAGGTCCTGGTCGAGGCCGGTCATTGCTATGACGGTGAAGGCGCCCGCGAGGAACTGCTTCCAAAAGTAGCGAGGGTGCTTGGGGTCGTCAAAGAAGAAGATGCGGGACAAGGGGCTGTCGCTCACCGCCTGCACCGTGCCAGGGAAGTCCAATCCCAGCTCGCGCGCAATAAATATAATGGTCAGCACTATGGACACGACCATACATACAGTCTTCAGCATATCGGTCCAGAGCACCGATTTCATACCTCCGCGGTAGGTGTAGGCGAGCACTATCAGTATGCTTAGGGCTACGTTCAGGATAAACGGCAGTCCGAGCGGGCTGAATACCATAAGCTGCAGGGTCGCGCACACCAGGAAGAGCCGCACTGATGCCCCCAAGACCTTGGAAATGAAGAAGAACCAGGCTCCGGTCTTGTGCGTCGTCACTCCGAAGCGATCGTCGAGATACTGGTAGATGGAGACGAGGTTCTTGCGGAAAAACACCGGGGTAAGCACGAAGGCGATGAAGAGATAGCCCACGAAGAAGCCCAGCACCATCTGCATATAGCTCATTGCGGCTCCTCCGGTGCCCACCATACCGGGCACGGACACGAAGGTGACTCCCGACATCGGGGCTCCTATCATAGCGATGGCGACCACCCACCAGGGAGCCTTGCGGCCTCCGTTGAAGAAGTCGGACGCGCCTGAGCTCCCGCGCGAAGCAATGAGCGAAACGCCAAGGAGCAGGGCGAAATAAGCCAGAATCGTCAGTATGATAGTAAGCGGACTCATTCGGAATGCAAATATAGTCATTTTGCAGGAACCTGCGCAGCATCGAAAACTAACATAAAGGGGAGGCTGCCCGTCCAGCTATCTGGGAATCAAGGAGTGAAAAGTCGAAAAAGATGTTTATCTTTACGACTTGTAACAATTTGATATGAAACTGAAGAGTATATTTCTCGCCCTGCTGCTCTGCGCACAGGGCATTGTGGCGGCCGCCCAGGGACTTGTGACAGTGCGCTGGAGCGCCGAAGCCGTACCTGCCGGAGACGGCCTTTACGAACTGGTGCTGACCGGGGAGCCTGCCGAAGGCTGGCATACTTACGGTACGGCTTCCGAGTATTCCGCCCCGAGCCTGACTCTCGAAAAGCTGTCCGGCTGCGCGCCGGAAGGCGGCCTTTACGACATCACTGAACCTGTCCTGGAAGATGGTGAGCCGGTATTCCACGGCCCCTTCAAACTCGGCCAGAAACTGCGCCTTACGGAAGATCGCGGGGAAGCGGGCGGCTATGTGACCTGGCTCGCCTGCACCGGGGGTGCCTGCGCCAGCCCGGAGGATTGGGAGTTCAATCTCACGCTTGGCGCCGCACTTGACAGCAGCCACAGCAGCGCCATCGCCGACCCCTCCGAGGAAGAGTCTTCTTCGGACGGCTCTCTGTGGGCCCTTATCCTGGAGGCCATACTCTGGGGCTTTGCTATGTTGCTGACGCCTTGCGTATTTCCTATGGTGCCTATGACCGTGTCCTTCTTCCTGAAGGGGTCCGGCTCCGCAGCCGCCGGCCGTTTCAAGGCATTTATGTACGGGCTCTTCATCGTGCTGCTCTATACCGTGCCCATCAGTATCATCATCTTGATTACCAGGGTCGTGGGGGGAGATGCCGTCACTGCGGACATCTTCAACTGGCTGGCTACGCACTGGCTGCCCAATTTGATTTTCTTCGTGGTCTTTATGGTTTTCGCCGCGTCGTTCTTCGGCGCCTTCGAGATAGTGCTGCCTTCGTCGCTGGTCAACAAGAGCGACAAGAATTCCGAAAAGGGCGGGCTCGCCGGCATTTTCTTTATGGCACTGACTCTCGTGCTGGTGTCGTTCTCGTGTACCGGACCTATCGTGGGCTCCGTGCTTATCCGCTCCACGGCAGGTGAATTCTGGACTCCTATGGTCACGATGCTGGCGTTTTCGACTGCGTTTGCCTTGCCCTTCACCCTTCTTGCGCTCTTCCCGTCGCTCCTCGGAAAACTCAAAGGCAAGAGCGGTTCCTGGCTCAACAGCGTCAAGGTGGTGCTGGGATTCATCGAAGTGGCCCTCGGCTTCAAGTTCCTGAGCGTCGCGGACCAGACGTACCACTGGGGCTTGCTTGACAGGGAAGTGTATCTGGCAATCTGGATCGTGGTGTTCTCGCTGCTTGGGCTCTATCTTCTCGGTAAAATCAAGTTCCCGCACGACGACCCGGAGCAGAAGCCTCTGTCGGTGCTGCGGCTCGGCCTCGTGATACTCGTATTCTCGTTCGTCGTATATATGATTCCGGGTATGTGGGGCGCACCTCTCAAGGCCCTTTCCGGTTACCTGCCGCCGCTCGAGACCCAGGATTTCGTGCTCGGTCAGGGCTCCGCTTCCGCCGCGCCGGCGCCTTCGCGCACCACTGCCGCCGGGCAGAAGTATGACCTTAAGATGCCTCTTTCGCTTGATGGCTATTTCACGCTGGAAGAGGGACTTGCCGCCTCGAAAAAGCTTGGCAGGCCGGTCTTTGTGGACATCACCGGACACGGCTGCGTCAACTGCCGTGAGATGGAGCAGCGGGTCTGGAGCGATCCTCGCGTGCTGGAAATCCTGCGCAATGAATACGTGCTCGTGGCCCTCTACACCGACGACAAGACCCGTCTTGCCGAGGAAGACTGGGTCACGATGGAAAACGGCCGGGTCCTGAAAGACCTCGGCCGTGCCAATTCGTATCTTGTCCGCGAGCGTTTCGGGGTCAACGCCCAGCCCAACTATGTGCTGCTTGACGGCGACGGCCGCCAGCTTGCCCCCGTGCGCGGCTACAATCTCGACGTCGAGGATTTCATAGCCTTCCTGCGCTCCGGTCTTGAAGCATACCGCTAGCCCTGGCGCTTTGGCACCCGCTTGGACAGGGTGATGGAGCCGGTGGGGCAGACGAGGCGGCAGAGGTGGCAGCCGACACACTTGGCTCCGTTGAGCCTCGGCGTGCGGTCGTCTCCGAAACTGAGGGCTTGATGCCCGCCGTCCCGGCAGGAGATATAGCACCTGCCGCAGCCTATGCAGCTTTCACGCTGGAATTTAGGATACACCACCGTGTCCCTGTCAAGGCTCGGCGGCAGCTGGAAATCGTCCACGCGGCTGCCCACGACGCTTCCCAGATCCGATATGCCGTGCTCCTGCATATAGGCGCGCATTCCTTCCTGCAGGTCGTCTATGATGCGGTATCCGTATTGCATAATGGCAGTGCATACCTGCACGTTGCTGCATCCCATCTGGATGTACTCCAGGGCGTCCTGCCAGGTCTCGATGCCGCCGATGCCGCTGATAGGCACGCCTTTAAGTATCTTGTTGGAGCTGATGTCGTAGATGAATCGCAGGGATATGGGCTTGACCGCATTGCCAGAAAGGCCGGATACGGTCTGCTTGCCGCTGACTTCGGACTCCTTCGAGAGGGTGATGGACTTGATAGTGTTGATTGCGGAAATGGCGTCGGCACCGGCGAAATGGGCTGCCATCGAGACTCTCCGCATCTTGGATATGTTGGGCGTCATCTTGGCAATCACAGGAATCTTAACCGCTTTCTTGACGAAGGCCGTGTAGTATGTCACGAGTTCATCATTCTGGCCCACGTCGCTGCCCATTCCGGCTATACCCATCTGGGGGCAGGAGAAATTGAGCTCCACTGCATCCACGCCGGCCTCTTCGACAAGGCGGGCGAGTTTCACCCACTCGTCGTGGTGCTGCCCCATAATGGAAGCGATGACAATCTTGCCGGGGAAGTCCTGCTTGAGGCGGCGGAGTATATCCAGGTCCATTTCCAGAGGGTTTTCGCTGAGCTGCTCCATATTCCGGAAGCTTGCGAAACTGCCGTCGTGGTTCTTCACTGCGTCGAAACGGGGGGACACTTCGAATATGTCTTGCAGGCATATCGTCTTATAGAACACTCCGGCCCAGCCGGCCCGGAAGGCGTCTGCTACCATCTCGTAGTTGGTGCATACGGCGGAGGAGGCCAGGAAGAAAGGATTCTCGCATTTCAGGCCGCAGAAGTCGATTGCCAGCGATGGCTCTTTACCGCCGGCTTCGGGCGCTTCGGGAAGCGAAGCCGCTATCTCGCGCAGCCGCAGGGGCTGGTCGTAATGGATGCAAGCTTTCTCAGCCGCCTCCAGGTCCTTCCCGCTGCAGGGCTTCAGCCAGCGGGCGGCGAGGCGTTCATTGCCGAAGCGTATGGCTCTGAGGGCCCTTGCGGGGTCGCCATTCCGGCAGGCGGCGGAGCAAGGCGCATTTTCACAATACAGGCAACGGCCTGCTTCTTCGTGTAGGTCGATGTGTCTTTCCATAATGTAGGGATTTACTTTATGCCGTAGCGGCGGAGTATTCTAAGTATCTTTTTCTCAATGGATTTCTCCCAGAGGGTGTAGCCGTAGTTGGACGGGTGTACTCCGTCCACGGAGGCGAGGTGGTCGGGACTTGTGGCGTCCGGGTGGATGTAATAAACGTCCTTGTAGCGCTTGCAGGCGACATTCAGCAGGCTGTCGGCCATATCCATACGGCTCTGCTCGAATTTCTCTGCGGCGACGCTGAAGTTACGGCTCTCGCGGCGGATAGTGCACTGGAAGATGAGGGGTTTGCCGGGATGGGCCGCCTGTATTTTCTCGATGAAGGGGAAGAGGCGGTCGCGCGCTTCTGCGGGGGTGGGGTTGGAGAACGTATCGAAGATGAAGGCTTCCACGTCGGCTCCCGCCATCACGTCGGCGAAATAGGGCTGGAGCTTGCAATTGCCGCTGCAGCCGAGGCTGAGAAGCTGGATGCCGGTGTTGCGGCTGAACTGTGCCGGATAGGTCATACCGCCGCGGGAAGTGCTGGAACCGTGGGTGAAGCTGGAGCCGTGGATGGCCACCCTGTGGCGGAAGGGATTGGGAAGGGCCTCGATGACCGAGCCTTCCTGCACGCCGATTTTTACGGACTTGACTTCGCTGTAGAGAGGCAGGTACATCAAGCACTCGTGCATCTGCCCGTCCATATTCTTGATAAGGGTCAGCAGCTTGTCTTCAGACCCGTTGCCACGGGCTCCAGCCGCTGCGAAAACCCATTTGCCGTCCTTGCGGATGTAGAGGTCGTAGCCCTTGGCGGAGATGCCGTTGGTGTTCATCGGGTACTCTATGGTGCCATATTCGGTCTTTACGTTGATTATGGTGCTGTTGGTGCGGAAGGCCACGGCGATGCCGGAGGACTCGCGCACCTGCAGGTTCTCTTTCTTCGTGAAACCTTTATACTTCACGGTATCCACCCTGTGGTAGGGGCAGGGGGTGTCGGGAAAGAGTTTGCCGGTGAGGGTAAGGTCGGAAGCTTCGGTGTAGTAGCATTTTACGTTTGCCGGGGTCTGGGCTCCGAGGACTTGTGCACCGAGCAGGAGCATCAGGAGAAGAAGGCTTTTTTTCATCGCTTTTTAAAATTGAAGGTATCTTGTATCTCTCCGTTGAGGAGGTTGTGGACCAGTATCTTAAGCTCGCCGTTCTCCGTCAGGCCCTCGATGAGGGTGGGGAAGCGGCTGGAGTCTTCTACCCGTTTGTCGCCCTTGCCGCGGTAGCCCAGTTCCGGGCTGCCGCCGATAATCTCTGCCCAGCGGCGGGAACCGTCCGGGGCGAGGTAGCGGTAGCAGTGCTGGTGGGCCGTGATAAGCAGCTGGCAGCGGGCCTTGTCGAGCAGCGGACCCCACAGTCCGGCGCAGGTGCGCTGCCACAGGGCGTAGTCGGTGCTGTAGGCAGGGTCGCTGTCTGCGGGGAAGATGTCGCCGGGGTTGTGGCGGGGGTTGTCGTCCGCGAGCGGTATGTGGCAGAAAGCTACGAGAAAAGGCGCACGGGCTATGTCCTTGCGTTTCAGGGCGTCCCGCAGCCATTCCGTCTGGGCTTCGCGGTAGGCGGCGCTGTTGAACAGGCCGGCAAACTTGGGATTGCTGTCCACTTTGTCCTCAGCGGTGTCCAGACCTATCAGGGCTATGTCTCCGAGACGCACTGCGAAGTTCCTTCCGAGGTCCCAGTCCCTGGAACTTCTCTCTTCCGGCTGGCGGAACATCCAGACGCGCTCGAGATGGCGGTTAGCCCAGCCGCGGTCGTCGTGGTTGCCGGGGCAGAAGAGATATGGTATGCGGGCGGCGTAGTCTTTATGCGGGATGTCGGGAGTCAGGAAGATGCGCATCTGGTCTTCGACGGTCTCTTCCGTGTTGCAGGCGTCCCCGTTCCAGACCACGCAGGAAGGGGAGAGAGCGGCTATCTTGTCGGTGGCGCGGGCGAAGGTGTCCATCCGTGCGTGCGTATCGTTGATAACGCAGAAATGGGCCCTGGCGCCTTTGCCGGCCGTGGTGAAGCTGTAGATGCAGGGGTCTTCCTCCGTGCCGAGGACCTTCATCTTGTAGCCGCCTTTGTAGCTTATGCGGTCGGCTCCTATGCGATAGTAGTAACGGGTGGCGGGAAGGAGCCCTGTCAGGCGCACCAGCATTACGCGGTCGTTGACGTCGGTCACGCGGAAGCCGCCGCACATCACTTTGCGGCCGTCGGAAAGATCCGGCTGCCTGCCGATGACGACGAAGCCGTTGGCAAGGTCGCTGACTGCGAACGCCACTCCTGCTGAGGTCTCGGCGAAATTCTGCAGCATCGGGGAGGAAATGATCAGAGGGCCGTCGCCGCCAGGGGGCTCCGGCTTCTGCCCGGACGGGTCCGACTGGATGGATTCAGCGGCAGCAAGGGCCTCGGAGGGAGCCAGAAGTCCGGTGGATGCTGTCGCAATGGCAATGCCTGCGGTGCTCTTTAGAAAGTCTCTGCGTTTCATTAAGGCAAATTTAAGTGAAAGTGAGATAAAAACAAATTTTATCTTAGTGACCTTTCGGAGGATGGGGCTTTATACGAAGTGATCCTTCGGCTTCGCCTCAAGATGACAGATACCCGGTTTGACCGGGTATGAAAGAAAAACCGCATCTGAATCGGCCCAGGGCCTGAACCGCAGACGCTTGGTCTCTATGAGGATATCAGCATTGACCATAAGCGTTTCTTGGTCTTTTGACGCAATTTGCATTTTTTTTCAAGCGACTTTTAGCGCAACGGGCAATACAAGATTTGTAAAACTAATAATTATCACTATATTTGCACTGTTATAAATATTATTTATAATCGTGCATAATTTGGATAATATAATAGTCGCAGGAATAAAGATCGCCCTAAAAGAGCGGGGAAAAAGTAATCTGAAGGGAATTACCGTGGATGATTCCGTGAGGTACTTTTTCTATGACTTTTCCTTTCAAGGCGAACTTATGCTTCTTCTTGTCTCCAAATTATCTAAGGAGACACCGCTACAATATCAAAAAAGGGCAGCTAGGCTCAGTGCTACTCTTGGGGTACACATAGTCTTCTACTTTGAACATCTTGATTTTTACGAGAAAAAACGGCTTCTGGAAAAAGGCGTGTACTATGTGGCGGGAAAGAACAATGCGTACCTTCCCACATTACTTACTACTCCCTCAACCAAAAGAAAAACCACAGGACACCTTTCAGCTTGCGGCCAGTATATTCTGTTATCGCAATTACAGGGAAAGGCAATTGAAGGCAGCACCATATCTGCGCTGGCCGAATGGATGCCTTACACTTATGTAAGTATTGCAAAAGGCGTTCAGAATCTGGAAGACCTTTCTCTTGTAGCATCCAAGAAAGAACCTGATGGTACAAAGGTAATTGCTTTCTCTAAGTCAGGACTGGAGTTATGGGAAAAGGCTAAGCCATTCATGACCTCTCCTATTAAGAAGACGGTGTTTTGTGATATGCTCCCAAGTGAAAAGTATCCAGCCGCAGGCATTTCGGCCCTTTCCTCTTTCAGCAATCTTGCCGATGATGACATACCTACCATAGCCGTCTATGCCGGCCGTTTCAAGGATGTAGATTTCGAGGGCGTGAATGATTTTGATGGACGCTTCAAAGTGGAAATATGGAAATACCCTCCAATTGGAGAAGGAGTTGTAGATAGGCTGTCCCTGTTCCTATCCCTTGAAGAAGATCAAGATCCACGTGTGCATAAGGAAGCCCAACAGATGTTTGAATCAATATGGAAATAGTTTCTGGAATACAGCAATTTGAGAGAGCCTTTGCCGCATTCTCGGATTCATTCATTGTCATTGGCGGCAGTGCGTGCCGCGCAGTCCTTTCAGACGGCCCCATACAGCCCCGAAGGACTCGCGACATCGATATGGTACTCGTGCTTGAAAATATGGGGAAAGACTTCATCAACGCTTTCTGGAAATTTATTAAGGAAGGCGGTTACAAGTTTGCATCCAGGAAGTATGCTGAAGGCGAGGTTAAATTTGTTTTCTATAGCTTTGTCGGTGGAGTCGAAGGATATCCGAGCCAAATCGAGATTCTGTCCAAGCCAGTAGGAGGAATCGGCCAACTTGCAGACTATCACATCGAATACATTGAAACCGATGAGGACTATTCCCACCTGTCTGCCATCATCCTTGATCCTGATTATTACGCATATCTGACTACGCATTACGTTATACGCGAGGGCATCCGATATGCCTCGCCAGACTCGCTTATCTGCCTGAAGGCGCTGGCTTATATGAACTTAAGTGCAGAAAGGGAAGTTGGGAAGCAGGTTAATTCCGATGATCTTAAGAAGCATCGCAGGGACGTGATGATGGCTGTGGCCTCACTTGATCCAACTGAGGTCTTTGAGGTCTCCGCGCATATCAAAGAGGTATTGAATTCTTTCGTTAAGGCAATTGCAGATCCGCAGATAAGTCAGTCAATCGCAGCATCGCTTGGAGTGGGTGCTGAGTATCTTGGCTCTTTAGTAAATACTCTGCAAAGCAATTTTACCATAGCGCAATGAAGATTCAATACGCATCTGACCTCCATCTGGAATTCGCCGACAACTGGCGCTACCTGAAGACTCATCCCATTGAGCCTGTCGGGGATGTTCTGGTTCTTGCCGGAGATATCGGCTATCTGGGCGATGACAATTACGTTTCGCACCCTTTCTGGGACTTTGTGGCCGATAACTTCGCGGAAGTACTTGTTGTACCGGGTAACCATGAATTCTATAAGTACTACGACATATCTACGTTGCCTGACGGAAAGATTCTCTCCATCAAGCCCAATGTAAATGTGTACTACAATGGCGTGGTTAATCTTGAAGAAGTAGAGTTTATTCTTTCTACGCTATGGGCGCGGATACCATTGCAGGATGCTTTTGCAACTGAGTCGGGTGTATCAGATTTTCATCGAATTCTTTTCGATGGAGAGCCGTTGACTTTTGACTTGTTCAACAAGGAGCATAAACGCTGCATGGCTTTCCTTAAAGATGCCGTCAATCAGTCCCAGGCCACCAAAAGAATAATCGTGACGCATCATCTGCCGTCCTTCCAACTGTCGTCACCCGATTTCAAGGGAAGCCGCATCAACGGTGCCTTTGTTGCGAATGAAGACGATTTCATTGAGGAATGCGGTGCCCAGTATTGGATTTACGGTCACTCACACCGGAATATTGACAAACAAATAGGCGGAACGCAGTTTGTGTGCAACCAGTTGGGATACGTCTTTGCAAAAGAGCACAATTCATTCAACTCCGGCCGCTGCATTGACCTCTAACTTCTCCATCTCCTGCGGATATCGCCACCAGCCCCAAATCCTCAATCAACCTCTTTGCCTCACGTGTTTTCATCCTTGATGCGATGCCCGGTTGCGGGGTCATACATCATTATCTTACCGGTTCGGCATCGGCCCTGAGCATCTATCTGGAAGAAAATGACTTCGCGATTCTTTGTGACGCCAAGACGGTATTTATCGATTAGGCCAATATCTGCTTTATCTTCAAAATGTTAAAGCAGGAAAAAAATTCTTTCGGGCAAACTTCGGGCAATTGGGACATAAGAAAAGAGCCAAAACTCTGATTTTCAGAATTTTGGCTCTTTTAGAAGTGACTCCTACAGGACTCAAACCTGTAACCTTTTGATCCGTAGTCAAATGCTCTATTCAATTGAGCTAAGGAGCCGTTGGTCCGGGCTGAAGCCCGGTATAGTCCTATTCGGCGGAGGTCTCCTTTACCGTCCTCTTCGCTTCCTTGATACGGGCTTTCTTGCCGGAGAGGTTGCGGAGATAGAAGATGCGGGCCCTGCGGACCTTACCAACCTTGTTCACCTCGATCTTGTCGATGAACGGGCTTTCGTAAGGGAAAATCCTCTCGACACCGATGCCGTTGGAGACCTTACGGACGGTAAAAGTCCTGGTATAAGGGGTAGCTCCACAAATCTGGATAACTACGCCGCGGAAATTCTGAAGTCTGTCCTTGTCACCTTCTTTAATCCTGTAGGTCACGGTAATGGTATCGCCGGCCTTGAACTCAGGATAGGAGGCTGCTTTATTCTGCGAGAAGGATTCCTCCACCAATTTAATCAAATCCATAGTATTATTTCAAATATTCTTGCAGCGTCACTGAACCGTTCAACGAGAGGCTGCTCGATTGGGACTGCAAATGTAGTAACTTTTTTTCAGTCCTCCAAACTTTTTTAAAAATATTTGCTCTCTTTTTCGAACAGTTCACGGTCGTCCCGGTTGGGGTCCGGCTTGAAGCTGGAGCTAGCCCGCATAGCCTCGAAAGACTCTTTCTCGCTGCGGCTCAGCTTCCTCGGAATCCATACCAGTATCTTTACGTACAGGTCTCCGCGGGAATATCCTCCGGCTTCCGGCACGCCTTTGCCGCGCAGCCTCACTACGGTGCCGGACTGTGTGCCGGCGTCGATCTTAAGCTTCTGGCTGCCGTCGAGGGTCGGAATCTGGATTTCGCATCCCAGCACCGCATCCGCAAGGCCGATTACACGGGTGTAGAAAAGGTCCGTGCCCTGGCGCTTGAGCTGAGGGTGCGGTATCTCTTCGATGATCACGAGCAGGTCGCCGGACATTCCTCCGCGAGCTGCGGCGTGGCCTTCGCCGCGTATCGTCAGCTGCATTCCGTCTTCCACGCCCGCAGGAACTTTCACCTGGACGGTCTCACGCTTGCGCACGAGTCCTGTGCCTTTACAGCTGCTGCAGGGGTTGCTGACAACCTTGCCTTCGCCGCCGCACTGCGGGCAGGTGGTGTAGGTCATAGTGCGCCCGAACAGGGAATTCACTACGTTCTGCACCTGTCCGGTGCCGTGGCAGGTGGGGCAGGTCTTTATGTCGCTGCTGCTTTGGGCTCCGCGTCCGCCGCAGACGGGGCAGGGACGGTTGCGTTCGATGCTGACCTCCTTGGTGCAACCCTTGGCTATTTCTTCAAGGGTGAGGCGCACGCGCGTGCGTATGTCGCGGCCGCGCATCGTACGGGTGCCGCTCTGGCCGCCGCCGAATCCGCCGAATCCGCTGAAACCGCCGAAAGCGCCGCCGAACGCACCTCCGAAGAGGTTGTTGAGGATGTCGTTGAGGCTTCCGAAGCCCTGGCTCCAGTCCTGTGCGCCGGCTCCGTCCACTCCGGCGAAGCCGAACTGGTCGTACTTGGCCTTCTTGTCGGGGTCGCTGAGCACGGAATAGGCCTCCGAGGCTTCCTTGAATTTCTCCTCGGCGGTTTTTTTCTCGGCATCCGTGCCGCTTACCCAGCGGTCGGGGTGCCACTTCAATGCGGCCTTGCGGTAGGCTGCCTTTATGTCATCTGCAGAGGCGCTCTTTTCGAGCCCCAGCACTTCATAGTAATCTCTTTTTTCTGCCATAATACTTTATGCTCCAACCACAACTTTGGCGTACCTGAGGATCTTGCCGTTGAGAAGGTAGCCGGTCTGGATTACGTCAATCACCATACCTTTCATATCCTCGGACGGAGCGGGGAACTGGGTCACGGCTTCGTGGAAGTCGGTGTCGAACTTCTTTCCCTTCGCGTCGATGACGCTCAGTCCACGGGTCTTGAGGTAGTCCATCAATTTGGTGTAAATCAGCGTAGTACCTTCGCGTGCCGCCTCGTCGGAGGACTCCGCGAGCATCTGCATCGCCCTCTCGCAGTCATCCAGCACAGGAAGCATTCCCTTGATGGTGTCGGCTGCGGCCGAACTCACCAGCGCGAGCTTTTCTTCCGAGCTGCGGCGGCGGAATGTCTCGAATTCCGCCATCAGGCGTATATAATCGTCGTGCTCTTTGGACAATTTGTCATTGAGCTCGTCCACTTTCTTCTGCAGTTCGCCCTCTTTTTTCTTTTTCGCAGCCTTCTTGGACTGGTCCTGGGCTTGTTCCTGAGCCTGCTGATCAGGCTTTTCCTTTATTTCTTTCTCTGCCATATCTATCGGTTTTGCTGCAAAGGTATCAATTATTTTGCCATTGCCACTTTGTCATAATTAAAAACAAATGCCTATATTTACACGATAATTCTAAACTGATAGCAAATGGCAAGATTTCTTGATCCGCCCAAGCCGAAGGCGCAAATCCCGGCTGAAAAAGTTGATAAAGAGTATAAAGCGATGCGAATCAAGGTGTTCCTCGGGGCTTTCCTGGGCTATGCCGCATACTATCTGGTACGTAAGAACCTCTCGCTTGCCGCACCCGATATGATAGCGGACGGCATCCTGGATGCCGGCAAAGTGGGCCTTGCTATGTCTGCCGTGTCTATCGCGTACGCTTTCAGCAAGTTCGTGATGGGCAGCGTCTCCGACCGTTCTGACGCCCGGAAGTTCCTCTGCGTGGGCCTCGTGCTTTCCGCCCTCGTGATGATGTCCGTGGGCCTTATCCCGTTCGGCACCAACACCGCCGTAAATACCGCCGTCATATTCGTGCTGATGCTCATCGTGGGCTGGCTCAGCGGCTTCGGCTGGCCTCCCTGCGGGCGCATTATGGCTCACTGGTTCAGCCAGAACGAGCGCAGCTTCAAGATGAGCGTCTGGAATGTATCCCACACCATCGGCAGCTTCTCCCTGGGCTTCCTCGCCATCGCCGGCGTGTCCCTGGCCGCCGACCTCGGCATAGCGCAGACCTGGAAAGGCAACTTCGTGTTCCCTGCGCTCATAGCTCTTTTCATCGCGCTGTTCTGCTGGTGGGCTATTCGCGACACGCCTGAGTCCTGCGGACTGCCTGCAGTGGCCGACTGGCGTAACGACCACAGCGGCGTGAAGTCCAAAGGCGCCGCCGGCGAGAAGCTCCCCTTCAAGACGCTGTTTGTCGATTACGTGCTGAAAAACAAGCTCCTCTGGGTCGTCGCCATCTCCAACGTGGCCGTGTATATGGTCCGCTATGGAATCGGCGACTGGGCTCCTACATATCTGCAGACCAAGGGCATTATGACCGCGGCCGAGAGCAAGGTCGCCTTCTCCGTACATAATATAGTCGGTGCCGTGGGTACCATCGCCTGCGGCTGGGCCACTTCCAAGATTTTCAAGGGCCGCTGCGCTCCGATGAACGTCATCTGTATGTTCCTCTGCGCCATCGGCGTGCTGCTCTACTGGATGGTGGGCGCCGGCATTATCGACGTGGAGCCCGGCACGCAGAAAGTGCTGGTCTATGTGGCTCTCTGCCTCATCGGCTTCTTTATCTACGGCCCTGTGGCGCTGACCGGCGTGCAGGCGCTGAACCTGGTGCCTAAAAACGCCGCCGGCACTGCCGCAGGCTTCGTGGGACTGTTCGGCTATCTGATCGGCGACGCGGTCTGCTCGAAGATTGTCGTGGGCGGTATCGCCAACGGCTCTTCCTGGGATGCTGCGATGCTGTCCGTGGCTATCGGCTCCCTGATTGGCGTCGGGCTCTGCGCCCTGCTGATTCCCAGCGAGAAGAGACTTGCAAAAAATAACGCGTAAAGCGAGTTTACGCGTCTTCTGAGCCTTCCGGATTTAGCGCCTGCAAGGGCCTAAATCCGGAAGAATTTATCTATTGCCTTGATGGTCTGGGGCAGGGCGAAGATGGCTACGCGGTCGTAGTCTTCGATGAGCGTGTCGCCGACTGCTATGAAGGATTCGCTTCCGCGTACTACTCCGGCGATGATGGCGCCGGCGGGGAAGTCCAGCTCCTTGATGGGCTTCTTGGTGATGGCGCTGCCGGGAGCCACTGTGTATTCGATGATTTCGGCGTTGCTGCCCGACATATACTTGACGAAACGGGCTTTGCCGGAAAGGGTGAACTTGAAAATCTTGCCGGCAGTGATGAGCTTCTTGTTGATGACGGTGTCCACTCCCATCTCCTCGGCGAGGCGTATGTATTCGATGTTCTCAACTTCGGCTACGGTGCGGGTGACGCCGAATTTCTTCGCCACGACGCAGGAGAGCACGTTGCTTTCGTCGTTGGAAGTCAGGGCGATGAAGGCGTCGAAGTCCCTTATCCCTTCTTCGAAGAGGAAGTCGGAATTGCGGCCGTCGCCGTTGACTATCACCACGGAGTCGGGAAGATGCTCGGTCAGCGCCAGGCAGCGGTCTTTGTCCTTTTCAATGATTTTGACGGAACTGATGTGGGGAGCCAGACTGCGGGCGACCATCTCCGCTATGGGAGTGCCGCCGAGTATCATTACCTTGTCAACGGACTTCTCGGCGCGTCCGAAATACTTCATTATGCTCGCAAGGCCTTCGCGCTTGGAGACGGTGAACACCAGGTCGCCGTACTGGAACTTGGTGTCGTACTTGGGAATTATGGTCTTCTGGTCCCGGGAAATAGCGATGATGCGGAAGAGAGTGGTCTCCTCCGGGGTCATAGTCTGGATGAATTCGCTTAGGCGGAGGTCCACCATAGGGGATTCTTCATCTATCTTGAAAACCGAAATCTGCAGCTTCCCGTGGGCGAAATCCATCGAGTCGGAAGAAGCCACGTGCTTGAGGGAATTGACGATTTCGTCGGCGGCGCTTTTTTCGGGATAGAACATCAGCTCGATGCCCAGCTCCTTGAAGAGCAGGCGGTTCTCGGCGGCGAGATAGTCTTCGTCATTGATGCGGGCCACGACTCTCTTCGCTCCCAGCTGCTTCGCGAGCAGCGCTCCCACGATGTTGACTTCCTGCGTGGTGAAGGGATACACGGCGATGAACAGGTCGGCCTTGGCCACTCCCGCATCGCGCAGGGACTTGATAGATGATGGGTTGCCCAGGAAAGTCTCCACGTCGGCATAGGCGCGGAGGGCGGTGAGGCGCTCATCGTCGTTGTCCAGGACAGTGACTTCGTTGGCTTCCGCCCTAAGCATTTTTGCAAGATGGGAGCCGATCTCTCCGGCGCCCTCAATGACTATCTTCATAACGCTTCAGGTAACTGAATATTCCGTCGCCTCGCAGGAGGCTCTGCAAGATAATGCATTTTTTCCAATATCCGCGCACTTTCTTGTGCCCGGATGCCGGGCGGCGTCCGCGGCGCAGCTTGCGGTAGTCGCGGTGGGCACGCACCACGGCCTTGAATCCGGCGCCATTGCCGCTGAGCAGGTACACCAGGGCGGAGCCCCAGTCCAGCAGCATCCTGAAAAGGATACGCGCACGGGCCGGCACCCTGCCTATCGTGCCCGGGAGGTTGTTTTCAAGCAGCAGCAGGTTGTTGCGGTGGTTGAGCTCCAGCTTGAAAGGGGAGTCGGAGGAAAGGGTGCCGCCGCCAAGGTGCCACACCGTGCTTTCCGGGACCACGGCTATGGCGTACCCTGAAATCTGCGCGCGCCAGCAGTAATCGATTTCCTCCATATGCGCGAAGAAGCGGTCGTCCAGCCCGCCGAGTTGCCGCCACACGCTGCTTCTGGTCACGAGGCAGGCGCCGCTGACCCAGAGTATGCCGCCGGGAGAGTCGTACTGTCCGCTGTCGGTTTCGGTGCGTTGCAGCACCCGGCCGCGGCAGAACGGGTAACCGTAGCGGTCCACAAGGCCTCCGGCGGCGCCGGCGTACTCGAAACGCGGGCTCCGGCGGAATGAACCGTCCGGCGCCTGCTCCAGGGCGTGCAGCTTGGGACCGCACACTGCGCACTCCGGGTGCGCGTTCATATATTCTACCAGGGGCTCGAGCCAGCCCGGCTCCACATCCACGTCGGAATTGATGAGCACGTAATATTCGGCTTCCACCTGCGCGAGGGCGCGGTTGTAACCGCCCGTGAAGCCGTAATTGGCTCCGAGAGGGATTGTGCGTACGTCCGGGAACGCCTCGGCTACATACCGGAGCGAGCCGTCGGAAGAGCCGCTGTCAGCCACAACTACGCAGGAATCCTTCCCGCAGGACGAGACCAGGGCGGGCAGGAACGCACGCAGGTAGCGCTCCGTGTTCCAGTTGAGTATGACAACGGCGGTTTTCATTTATTCTTTACCGCAATCGCAGCCCTCGCCGCAATCGCAGCCCTCGCCTTCACCTTTGTGACAGCAGCCTTCGCCTTCACCTTCACCTTTATGGCAGCAGCCTTCGCCCTTGCCCTTGTGGCAGTGGCACTCCTTGGGAAGGTATTCTCCGTGGAGCCCTTCCTTGAGCTCTTTGTCGGTGGCGTCGCGTACGGTCTCGACCTTGCCGGTGAAATGCAGCGTCTTGCCTGCCATAGGGTGGTTGAAGTCCATAGTCACGGATTTTTCACCCACTGCGGCGACGGTGCCCTGGACCACCTGTCCTTCGGAATTGAGCATAGGCAGCACGCGTCCTACGACGAGCAGCTCCGTGGCTGTCTTGCCGTCGATTGCGAAAGCCTCCAATGGCAGCTCTATGAGATATTTAGGATTGTAAGTGCCGTAGCCTTCCTCAGGAGAAAGCGTGAATTCGAACGGGTCGCCGGCAATCTTTCCGTCAAGGGCCTCTTCAAATTTGGGCAGCAGCATTCCTGTGCCGTGGATATACTCGAGGGGCGCTTCGGCTCCGGCCTGGTCGGCGATTTTGCCTTCAACTTCAAGGGAGTAGCTGACCGCTACGACTTTGTCTTTCTGAATCTTCATTTTTTTCAAATTAATGTGCAAAGTTAAACATTTTTCGTGTATATTTGTAGTCCGTATGAAATACGGATTCGACAGCGAGAAATATCTCAAAATTCAATCAGAACACATTAAAGAGCGAATCGCCCGTTTCGGCGACAAGCTCTATCTTGAGTTCGGCGGCAAGCTCTTCGACGACCTGCACGCCTCCCGGGTCCTGCCCGGTTTCCATCCCGACAACAAACTCCGTCTGCTGATGCAGCTCTCCGATGATGCGGAAATCGTAATCGTCATCAGCGCCATCGACATCGAGAAGAACAAGGTGCGCAGCGACCTGGGCATTACCTACGATATGGATGTCCTGCGCCTGCGCGAGGAATTCGAGAGCAGGGGGCTGCTGGTGAGCTCGGTCGTCATCACGCACTACAACGGACAGGCCAGCGCCGACGCTTACCGTGCCCGCCTGGAGCGTATGGGCATCACTGTCTATTACCATCATACAATTGAGGGCTACCCCAACAACGTGGCCCTGATCGACTCCGAGGAGGGCTTCGGACGCAACGACTACGTGCGCACCAGACGTCCGCTCGTTGTGGTCACGGCTCCCGGTCCGGGAAGCGGCAAGATGGCCGTGTGCCTGAGCCAGCTGTACCAGGAGCACAAGCGCGGCATCAAGGCCGGCTACGCCAAGTTCGAGACTTTCCCGGTCTGGAACCTGCCGCTCAAACACCCGGTCAACCTTGCCTACGAAGCCGCCACGGCCGACCTGAACGACGTCAATATGATTGACCCGTTCCACCTGGAGGCATACGGCAAGACCGCTGTCAACTACAACCGCGACATAGAGATATTCCCCGTGCTGAACGCCCTGTTCGAGGGTATCTACGGGGAGAATCCGTATAAGTCCCCGACCGATATGGGGGTGAATATGGTGGGCTTCTGCATCAGTGACGAGGATGTGTGCTGCGACGCCTCCCGCGACGAAATCGTGCGCCGCTACTACGATGCGCTCGGCAAGATGGCCGACGGCGCCGGCAACGAAGCCGAGGTCAACAAGACGGCCCTGCTGATGCGGCAGGCCAAAATCACCACCGCCTGGCGCAAGACCACGGTCGCCGCATACGAGCACAAGATGGAGACGGGAGTGGCGTCCGCCGCTATGGAACTCTCCGACGGCACGCTGATTACGGCAAAGACGTCTTCGCTCCTGGGGCCCAGCGCAGCCCTGATTCTGAATGCGGCCAAACACCTTGCCGGCATCGACCACGAGGTGCAGCTCATACCTCTCGAGATGATAGAACCCATCTCCCGCACGAAGGTCAATTTCCTGCACGGCCACAATCCGCGCCTCCACACCGACGAGGTGCTGGTGGCCCTGTCGATGCTCAGCATAAGGGATGAAAACTGCCGCAGGGCTCTCGAAACCCTGCCTCAGTTCGCCGGCTGCCAGGTACATTCGACGGTGATGCTCAGCGAGGTGGACCGCAAGATTTTCAAGAAACTCGGCGTCGGCCTGACCTGCGATCCCGTGAAGAAAGACGGGGTCGGGAAACTATTCTGACGCGGCGGCCGAGTAGCCCGCAAGAGCTCCCGTACAGAACGCCAGCTGGAGGTTGTATCCTCCGGTGTCGGCGTCGATGTCCAGCATCTCGCCGCAGAAGTACAGCCCCTTGACAAGCTTGGATTCGAGGGTTTTCTGGACCACGTCTTCCGTGGACACGCCTCCGGCCGTCACGACCGCCCGCTCCCAGCCGACGTAGCCCGCGATGTCGAAGTGCCAGTCCTTGAGCGCCTTGGCTATGCTGACGAGGTTGACCCAGACCTTCGTCTCCGTGCGTGAACGACGCTCCAGGGTGATAATCTCCGGATGCGCAGCCTTGAATGCGGGTATGAGCTCGCGGGGCAGGAGCTTGCCCAGCAGAATACGGCAGCGCTCTTTCTCTCGCACGCCGCGGCTCCTGGGGTCTTTGTCGATTTCGGCCCAGAGTTCCTTTACCCTCGATGTCAGTTCGGTGAGTTCGACTCCCGGCTTGAGGTCGAGGGACAGCGCCACCTTTGAGCCTCCCAGCAGGGATTTTACGGCCTTGCGGCTGAGCGTGAAGCCGACGGGCCCTTCGATGCCGCCGTCGGTGAAGTCGATGTCGCCGAATTCAGCTCCGGCCTTGGTCCCTTCGACCAGCAGCTGCACGCCTACGTTTTTCAGCTGGATGCCGCATAGAGTCTGCCCGGCTTCGGTGAGAGGCGTCTCGCGCGGGATGTGCCCCTTGCCGTCCCCTTCCTTGTAGCCCCTTGGCACGAGCGCCGTGAGCGAGGGGAAGAGGGGAGTGATGCGGTGTCCGAGGGACTCCGCCCAGCGCAGCCCGTCTCCCGTGGAACCGGTGCCTGGATAGGAGAGCCCGCCGGTGGCTAAAATGAGTTTGGGGGCGCTGTGGGAGCGACCGTCGGCGGATTCCACCCTGAACGTCTCGCCGGCTTTTATGGAGGATACCTCGAATTCCGTCTCTATTTTGACACCCACGCCGTGGCAGGCGCGCACAAGCGTGTCCACCACGTCCGAGGAACGGTATGACGCCGGGAATGCGCGGTCGCCTCTTTCCACCACGCTTGGCATACCGAGGCTCTCGAACAATGAGATGACTTTCTCGGGAGGCAGGGTATAGAAAGCGGAACGCACGAAACGCGGATTGCTGCGGATATGGGCGGAAAACTCGTTCCAGTCCTTCAGGTTGGTGAAGTTGCAGCGCCCTTTGCCGGTAATCATTATCTTCCTTCCGGGGCGGGGCATTTTCTCCAGCACGCACACGGTCAGGCAACGGTCTTCTTCGGCGGCGCGGCGTGCGGCGCTCCAGGCGGCCATAAGTCCTGAGGCTCCTCCGCCTATGATGAGGATATCGTACTTCATATTGTTGAAAATATGTTGACAAATATAAGGATTCTTTTTGGTCTCTTTTCTTTTTATATATAACTTTGCAGATTGTAGATAAGTTTAATTTATAATATAAGTATGACCGTAAAAACAAAAGTGATTGAACGTCAGAGGTATGCGGCCCCTGATGCTGTAGTCTGCGGGCTTTTCGCAGATGCGATTATTTGTGATAGTCTTACGTCCGGTGCTATCGAGGACTGGGTGGATGACGGAAACAGCTTTGGAGATTTTTAGCGTATGAAAAAGTTTTTCGTCCTTTCAGGGCTGATGATGGCAGCCATCGTCTCCCTCACCAATTGCAAGAAGGAAAGCCAGACTGAATTCGTGCGTAGCGAAGATTTCAAACTCGTGCTCTCCGCCCCCGACACCAAGACTTCCAATGCGGAAATGAGCACCCTGTGGAGCGAAAAAGACGCAGTAGGCGTGTTCTACCGCGACCTTGACGGCGCTCTGAAGTCTCTCGGCTCCTTCACTATCTCCGATGGCGCCGGCACTTCTTCCGCCACCTTCCTTCCCGACACAGATGAATATACCAAGCTTGACCCCGCCGCCAAGTATGATTGGTACGTGCTGTATCCGTACAACAAATCCGTGAGCACCCCCGCTTCAGTGGATGCGGACGGTGGTTATATGTATGTCGGACGCAGGACCGGGCTTAAGCAGGACAGCTATGACAGTATGGCCCAGCTGAGCGGCTCCAACTGCGCTCTGTATGCGGTCCGCACGCAGGCTGCCTTCCCTGAGATCGGCACCGTCCCTGTCAAGCACCTTACTTCCGTAGTGGAGTTCGACGTGCGCAACGACACCGGCGGCACTCTTGTAATCAACTCCCTGTCCCTTAAGGCTTCCGAGACCATCGCCGGTTCTTACTACATTGATATCACCGGCAATGAGCCCGCTTATGTGGAAAGCGGAGTCCAGTATGTGACCTCAGAAGTCTCTCTGTCCGTGGAAAAACCCGCAGAACTCGCCGCAGGCGCGATAGCGAAGTTCTATATGCCCATCAAGCCTTACACCCAGTCTGCCGCCGCAGCTTTTGCAGTGACCGTCAACGGCACCGTGGACGGCAAGGCCGGCTCTGTCGAGCTTACTTATGCTCCTGCCGGTGACCAGGCTGTTTTCGCTCCCGGCAAGATCAAGAGAGTGGCCGTGGCCGTGAAGGGCTTCGGTGTCAGCAGCACTTCCACCATTGCCGAGGTGCTGGCCGCCCCCGTCGGTGAGAAGTATGTGGTCGAGAATGCCGTGGTGGTGTTCTCCGACGGAAAGAACTTCCTCGTCAACGACCAGACCGGCACTATCCTGGTGTTCAAGAACGGTGCGGGCCTTACCGTGGGCCAGAAAGTTTCCATCTCCGGCAACACCAAGGCTTTCAACAATCTCGTGGAGTTTGACAATCCGGATATCACCGATGCCGGTACCGGCTCCGTCAGCCTGACCGCCCAGACTTGGACAGCCGACCAGATGCTTGCCGCCTATGGAGAAGCAAAGAACGAGTATGTGAAATTCACCACCGAGATGTCCTCCAGCCGTAACGGCATCATCAAGGACGGCCAGGACGTGATTCTCTATGTCTATCCCGGTACCTCAGTCAGCCTGGAAGCCGGCAAGACCTATGACCTCGAGGGATTCGTCTATGGCTGGACCGACTATACCAACAAGACGACCGGCGCTGTCACCAAGGAGGTCCTGATGTATGTTACCGACGCCCAGGAAGCCGGTGGCGTGACTCCTCCTGTAACAGGCGAGACGACTCTTAAGGTCAACATTACCGAATTTGTCGCTGAAAACAAGCTCACTGTCTCCAGCAGCAATACGGTTACTTTATATCCTATTCTTGACCTTTCCTCCGCTGTGCGTATGTCCACTTCGGGCACACCCAACTGCGGCGCTTTCTATGGTACTTCTCCCACTGAATGGCGTCTTTATCAGAAGGCGAACGGCGATGTGACCATCACCGTCGCTTCCGGATGCCAGCTGAAGTCAGTGAAGTTCACTTATACGACCACCAACACCGGTTCTCTTTTCAATGGCCAGGCCGAGGTCAAGAGCGATGAAGTGGTCGAGGCCTCCGGCACCGAAGTGACCTTCACCGTGGGCAATACAGGCGAGGCCGAGAACGGCCAGGTCCGCATCAAGGAGGTGGAAGTCGTGTATACCGGATCCGGGACCCTGCCTCCTGCTGATATGCCTGATACCCAGACCAGCATTACAGCTCCCAGCGCCATCACCGTGTATCTTGGCGAGACTGCTGCTCTTAACGCAAGCACCAATGTAAATGCGACGATTACCTACGAAAGCGAAGATACGGCTGTGGCTACCGTTGACGGCAACGGCGTCGTCACCGGCCACGCCCTCGGTACCACTAAAGTATGGGCCCGTATCGCCGCCGTCCCCGGAGAGTACACCGCTGCCGAGCGCTACACTACCGTGACCGTCGCTGAGAAGCCCGTGGCAGGCGACGGCACCTGGGTGGAGACAGCTCTTGGAAACATTGCCGACGGCGCACAGTTTGTCGTCGTATCCACCAATGCAGAAGGCGCTTCCTATGCTATGTCAAATGACAACGGCACGGGCAATGCTCCCTCTGCCGTTGCCGTGACCGTTGCTTCCGGCAAGCTTTCCTCCGCTCCCGCTTCCAACCTGGTTTGGAAGATGGAAAAGACCCAGGCAGGATATGTGTTCCACAAAGATGATAAAACCTGGCTGTACGCTACCGATACCAACAACGGCCTGCGTGTCGGCGATGGTGCTGCCAAGGAAGTATTGGTCGAGGCTTCGACCGGCTATATGACGTTGACTATCCAGAAGGAGGCCGGCAATGTCACCCGTTATGTCGGTGTGTACAATAAAGCTGATTGGCGTTGCTACACATCGATTAACAACAACATCAAGGATCAGACATTCACTTATTTTGTCAAGCAATAGTTTTTTAGAGACAGATATGATTGTTGTTTTCAATTCTTTAAGCAAGCAGGAGTACAAAGCTCCTGCTTGCGATTTCTGTGAGCATTTCGAAGAATCCCTTCTGTGCCAGAGCGGCCAGACCCAGGACTGGGAGTATGACAATAACGGATTTTAAGCTATGAAGAAGATTTCCATTATTGCAGGGTTGATGGTGGCAGCCATCGTCGCCCTTCCCGGATGCAAGCAGGATGTTCCTGAGTCCCTGCTCCAGCCCGTTACCCTTACCGCCGATACCGGCGCTACCAAGACAAGCAACGACGGGCTGCATACCCTGTGGGCGGCAGACGATGAGCTTAGTGTGTTTAATTCTTTACCTTCCGGCGGTTACGGCGAGGCAGCAGTGTTCACTCTTTCTCAAGGCGCCGGCGAGCGTGTGGCTCAGTTCACCGGTACAGTGCCCACCCTGGACGGGACCTCCTCTTATGACTGGTATGCACTTTACTCTGATACCGATCTTGAGAAGTTTCCCATCAAGACCCCCGCATCCCGCGAAAAGGAGCAGGGAAGCATCTATCTCGGCTATGGACGCGGCTTGCAGCAGGATACTTACGACAGTATGTCGGCTCTTAAGGGCAGCACCTGCCCTATGTATGCAGTTGCCAAGTCCGTTTCAGGCTCGGAGCTTCCTTCTTTCTCGATGAAGCACCTTACTTCCGTGATTGAGTTTAACGTAGTCAACAACACTGAAGGAAAGCTCGTTGTCAATTCCGTTAAACTAAACGCTACGGAAGATGTCGTGGGCCTTTTCTGCGTGGATTTCACAGGTGACCAGCCCGTTTTCACCGCTGTCGAGGGGCAGGTCAAGAACAACCCTGTCGTGACCATCGTCAAGCCTGCCGAGATTGCAGTCGGAGGCACTGCAAAGATTTATCTGCCTATCAAGCCTTATGTGCACGACACAAGCAAGGATTTCGAGGTCGAACTTGACGTCGAAATAGACGGAGTCGCTTCAACAAGCGTGTTTAAGCTGCACCCCAATGCTCAGCAGGGCACTTTCGTGGCCGGTCTGATTAAGCCGGTTACGCTTTCTGTCGTGCCGCCGGCGCCTGTCGACGGGCTCAAGGCGACTATCGATTTCAGCAAGCAGGGCTATTCCAATGCAGAGCAAGTTGCTTCCCTTGTCCAGGATCCCTTCACCGTCAATTTCAGCAATGGCGGCAATCCTTGCGCTTATTACGATACAGGTACAGCTGTCCGCGTATACAAAGATGGTTCGCTTGAGTTGAGGTGTAAGAGCAAGTATCTCATCAAGAAGGTTGAGATTATCGGCGAGGCGCAGAAAGGCGCTGTCTTGACCGGTACCGGTCTCGATGGCACGGTATGGTCGGGCTCCGCAACATCCGTGACCTTTGAGGTCACAAGCGCCGGACACTATCGTTTCCAAAAACTCAGTATTGTTTATGAAGAGAATCCCGAGGCCGTGTCCCAGACCTGGGCAGTGAACATTGCAGACGGTATTTCCGGAGGCTCTGTTTCCGCGTCCAAGACCAGCGGCATTGCCGAAGGGGAGTCCGTGACTCTTACCGTAAGCCCTGATTCGGGGTATATTCTTGAGTCGCTTGTGGTTGATGGCGATGATGTCACATCTGGCGTTGCAGAAGGGAAATATACCTTCAATATGCCCGCGCACGATGTGTCGGTGTCCGCATCATTCAATGCGATTCCTACCGGTCACGGCGAGGTTGAAATCACGGCTGCCGCGCTGACCGGAGGCGAGCTTTCTTCTGACGGATTCACTTTGACATTTGACAAGAAGAATGGACCCACGACTCCTACGTTTAATGATAAGGGCGGCGACCTCAGGCTGTATGCCAAGGGTACGCTTACGATTGACGGCGGCGGACGTACTATTTCCAAAATAGTGTTCAATCTGTCCGCACAGGGCCTCAAGCGGCTTGCTCCCATTACTTCATCCGTCGGTGATGTGGCGGCGCAGAGCAAAGGAGATGCTACCGTAAGCTGGTCCGGCTCCGCTTCCGAGATTACCTTTACTGTAGGAGATAATGCAGATTATGGCTCTGACGGCAGTTCGAAAGCCGGTCAGCTGTGCTTCTCCTCGGTCGTAATAACTTATTAACCGTAATACGGCTTTTGAGGGCCGGCTCCGTTTGGGGCCGGCCTTTTTCGTTTTCCGTTCTGAATCGTTGGCGACTCCGATACTTAAAAATAATTATTTTGCCTCTGCTGCTTGATTTTACATAGCCGGAGTTGTTGACTTATTCAAGGAAATATTATATTTTTGCGAAAGACAGTTGACTATTCATTTCTAATCCTTTTTATTATGGCCTATCAAAAAGTCACAACAACCTCCTATGGAGGCCGCCTCAAAAACGCTCTTCAGGGCGTCGGTATGGGCTTCATTATGCTGATTGCCGGTACGATTCTCCTCTTCTGGAACGAGGGCCGCACTGTCAAGACCACCAGGATGCTGAAGGAAGCGCAGGGCGTCTGCGTGGAGCTCGGCGATCCCGCACAAATCCAGTCCGACAAGGACGGCAAGATGATCCACGCCACGGGCAATGCCCTGACCGAGGATATTCTTACCGACGGCCAGTTCGGCCTTTCGCTCAATGCTATCAAACTCACCCGCAGTACCGAGTATTATCAGTGGGTCGAGCATCAGCACAGCGAGACCAAAGACAAGGTCGGCGGCGGTCAGGAGACCGTCACTACCTATACTTACAGCAAGGAATGGGTCAGCAGCCCCGTCAGCTCTGCCTCTTTCGAGGATCCGCAGTACCGCGGTATCGACAATGACATCCTCCTCAAGGTGGACAGTCAGACCTGGCAGGCCCAGAATGTAAGTTTCGGAGCATATCGTCTCCCGGAGGGCCTCATTTCCCAGATGAGCAAGTATGAGCCATATACCGTGGAGCTCGCCCCCGAGGTGATTGCAGATTACGAGAATCAGTTCCACAGGGTTTTCGACGTGGATGCCACCCAGACCTTTATGCATCCTTCCGGCAACGTGCTCTATATAGGTGTCAACCCCAACAACCCTACCGTGGGTGACGTGCGCGTAACCTATAAGAAGGTGCTTCCCGGCGAGGTCTCCATTCTCGCCGTCGCCACTGGTGACACATTCGACAAATTCACCGCCAAGAACGGCTATTCGCTTATGACCCTTGAGGACGGCGCCGTGACTATGGACAATATGTTCCAGAACGAGCATTCATCCAACAGGACGATGGGCTGGATTCTCCGCTTCCTCGGCATCCTGCTGGTGTTCCTCGGATTCAAGAACATCTTCAACATCATCACCCAGCTGCTCAAGGTGCTTCCGTTCCTCGCCAATATCGCCGACCTCGGCATCAATCTGGTCGCTGGTGTGCTGGCATTCGCCTGGTCGCTTGTAGTGATTGCGATTGCCTGGCTGTTCTACAGGCCCTTGCTTGCGATTATCCTTATCGCAGCCGCCGTGGCCCTGATATGGTTCCTCGGCAAGAAGAGCAAGGAGAAGAAGGCCGCCCAGGCCGCTGCTCCTGCTGCCGCTCCGGCCGCCGCTCCTGCGCAGCCTCAGGCTCCCGCCCAGCCTTTCCAGGCCCAGGCTCCTCAGCAGCCCGCCGCACCGGCTCAGCCGTTCCAGCCGGCTGCTCCCGTCCAGCCCGAGGCTCCCGTGCCTCCGGCACCGGATTTCTCCGACGCCCCGGCGCCCGACTTCTCGGACGCTCCCGCTCCGGAAGATCCTTGGAAATAGTCTGCGGACAATAAACAATCTATTCAGGGCGCCTCATCTGAGACGCCCTGTTTTCTTTCCAGACGGAAAATAGGTAGAAGGTATCGGAGCGGAGCGACCTGGGGGTGTTTGAGGGGGGGGCTCCCCTCAATCCCCTGAGACCACGGAAGCCGCCATTACGGCCCTGAAACGCCCGTCTCAGGCCCGCATCGCACAAAACTCCTCCATTCGGGCCCTGAAACGCCCATTTTGGGCCCGCGAGACCACGGAAGCCGCCATTCCGGCCCGGGAAAGCTGTTCTCGGGCCCGCATCGCACAAAATTCCTCCATTCGGGCCCTGAAACGCCCATCTTGGGCCCGCGAGCGCACAAAAACCGCCGTCCTGGCCCGGGAACGACAACTTTTGTCCCGCAAAAGACCCCTTTCGTCACAAGTTTACGATTTTTTCGAAAGAATCAGAAAATTCTGCACCCCGCCCCTTGACGGGACGCGCCCCTTTTCATAGTTCTTTGAACTATGAAAACGACGACCATCACCCCGGAGCAATTCGCTCAGTACGAAGCTATCATCAGTGAATACGACCGCTTCCGCGTGCTCTCCCAGGAGGAGAAAGAAGACCTCATCATCCGTATCGCAACCAGCACCTACATCGACCTCCTCTCCGACTGGGCATTCAAGCACGTCTTCGGGCACGACGAGCGGAACCTGATGCTCCTCCTCAACGACATCCTGCCGGAAGAAATCGTCCACATCGACTATGACCCCAACGAGATCGACCTCTGGAAGGGTGACGACAAGAAGGTCATTATGGATGTGCTCTGCCACACCGCCGACGGACGGAAGATCATCGTGGAGATGCAGCGTGCCGACAAGGAGTTCCTGCGCAACCGGCTGCTCTACTACGGGGCGTCTATGATTCACACCCAGCTCCATAAAGGCGACTCCTACGGCAATCTGATGCCCGTTTACGTCATCTGCTTTATGAACTTCAAGCTGCAGCACGACATCGACAAACTGATTTACACTTACCAGCTGCGCGAGCCCACCGGGGACGGGTACACTCGTAAAAGCCTCCTCAATCTCTATCTGTGTGAACTGCCTCGCTTTGCAGGAGAGCCGGGAAAGGCAGCCACGCCCATCGAAGTTTGGTTTGATATTCTGCAAAATATGAGTAATTTTGCCAGCAGACCGGAACAGTACGGTAGCAAGTACGACGCGATTTTCGAGTCGAGCCTGCAGTCGCCCATTCCGGACCAGGACAAACTTCAATATTTCCGCTCTATGTTCGACAACGACGTCCGCTCTTACCTCACCGACGAAGACCGCCAGGAAATCGCCCAGGAATACTACGCCAAAGGAGCCCAGGCCGGCTTCGAGAAAGGAGTCGAGAAAGGCGTCGAACAGGGAATCGGGCAAGGCATCCAGCAAGTCGCCCTGAAAATGAAAGCCGAGCGTATCCCTGACGCTACTATCGCAGCCGTGACCGGACTCTCCCCCGAGGCAATTCAGGCACTGAAATAAACGCTAGCCGCCATTCCGGCCCGGGAACGCTGTTCTTGGGCCCGCATCGCACAAAATTCCTCCGTTCGGGCCCGGAAACGGCAACTTTTGTCCCGCAAAAGCCTCCTTTCGTCACAAGTTTACGATTCTTTCGAAAGAATCAGCAAAATCTGCTCTCCGCCCCTTGACGGGACGCGCCCCTTTTCATAGTTTTGAAAGAATAATCGTTCCGCTGATATGTTGGACGAATGTAATATAATTAATTGAGTAAAGAAAAAGATGATTTTAGAAAACCAAATGTCTATCACAAGACCCAACAATCCAGACCAAAACGATGTTGAGGGCTTGATTGTTTGCATTCGTGGCACCCAAGTAATTCTGGATAGAGATTTGGCTGAATTATATGGTACGGAGACCAAGCGGCTTAACGAACAAGTTCGGCGTAATTCGAGCCGGTTTCCCGCAAAATTTATGTTTAAACTGACAGAAAAAGAATGGGCTTCTTTAAGGTCGCAATTTGCGACCTTAGACGGGAGAGGGAAGCATCCAAAGTATTTACCTAATGCCTTTACTGAATATGGAGTTGTAATGGTCGCAGCCGTATTAAAAACGGAAATCGCGGACAAGGCTAGTGTAACTGTTGTGAAAGCATTCGTCTCAATGCGCCGATTTATGCTGGCAAACGCTCAGGTCTTTCAACGGTTGGACAGATTGGGAATTCGCCAGTTGGAGACCGGCCAGAAGATTGATCAGGTTTTTGCAAGACTCGACAGCCGAAAAGAAGACAATAAGCAATGCGTGTTTTTCGACGGTCAGATATATGATGCGTACGAGTTTGTCTGCAACCTGATAAGAAGCGCGGATAAGCATATTATTCTGATTGACAACTATGTGGACGACACGGTCCTGGCGATGCTCGACAAGCGGAATGCAGGGGTTGAGGCGTCAATCTACACACAAAAGGCCGGAGATCAGTTCAAGATTGACATTGCGAAGCACGACGCTCAATATAGCGCCATCCCCGTCTTCATTTTCAAGAAATCACACGACCGCTTCCTGATTATCGACGAGAAGGTGTATCACATCGGGGCCTCCCTCAAGGACCTCGGGAAGAAGTGGTTTGCCGTTTCCCTTATGGAAGCTCAGGATGCCGGCGCCATCGCCGCCCGTTTGGATGCAGAATCAGAAAGGCTCTGAGATCCTGTCCCGGGCCCCGGAAACGCCGTTCTTGGGCCCGCAAGCGCACAAAAACCGCCGTCCTGGCCCGGAAACGCCCATCTTGGGCCCGCAAAAGCCTCCTCAATCTCCATCTGTGTGAACTGCCGCGTTTTGCAGGAGAGCCGGGCTACGCCGTCACGTCTCAGGCTCTATCTGTTCAAGGTCTGCATTTATCGCTTAGATCTTGAACAGCAATTACCCACGTCATACACTTCTGCCACCGACTCAGTGTTCAAGATCTCGGACCTTTATGAAGACCTTGAACGGTCAACCGGCAGCGAACGAACGAAAACCGACAGCACGCGAACCGAAACCGGCAGCGAACGAACGAAAACCGCCGGCCCGCCCTACCCCCGGGCCCGGAAGCCGCCCCACCCCGCCCGCCGGGGGCGTCTTTCGTCACGACGTTCAGAGGGGCCGGGCAAAGCGCCTCGGCAGAGAGCCCGATGAATAATGCGGGATAATCTGTATCTTTGCCTGAAAAACATCCCTGAAGTGAAAAAGACTATCATAAGATTCTGGATGGCTGCCCTCGCGGTCCTTGGATTGATTTCCTGTAACCGGGGTCCCGGGATGGCGCTTTCCTGCGAGCAGCCCGGTTTTCTGCGCCCCGGCGACACGATTGCCCTGATTTCCCCGTCCTACAATACCCCGCACGAAAACATCGACACGGCGGCTATGATCCTCAGGGACTGGGGATTCGAGCCCGTGACAGGCGCCAATGCGGACAAGAAGTATCTCGGGCACTATGCCGGCACGCCCGAGGAGAGGCTCGCCGACCTGGAGTGGGCCCTGACCGACCCGTCCGTCAAAGCCATCCTGTGCAACCGCGGCGGCTACGGCACCATCCACCTCGTAAACACGCTGCCCGCGAAGCTCGTGAAACAGAATCCAAAATGGATGATAGGATTCAGCGACATCACCACGCTGCACGGACTTGCCACGCGCGCCGGCGTTATGAGCATCCACGGCACTATGTGCTCCCTGATGGCAAAATCCAAGGGTGCAGATATGACCAGCTCTCTCCTGCGCGACCTGCTGACCGGCACCATACCCGAGTATGAGCTCCCCGCCCATCCTCTCAACATACCAGGACACGCGAAAGGGACGCTGGTGGGAGGCAACCTCTGCTCGTTTACCCCCGTCCTTGGCTCCTGCGCCGACGCCACCCTCGGCAAAGACATCATTCTCTTCATAGAGGAAGTGGAAGAAGATATGAGCCACCTCGACAGGCTCATCAACACGCTTGTCCTGAACGGGGTTTTCGACCGCTGCAAAGGCGTGATACTCGGGGAGTTCACGGATTGTGAGGCCAACCTCGAGTACGGCAGCGTCGAGGAAATGATTTGCTCATACCTGAAGGCGTACGGGATTCCCGTGCTCTGCGGCTTCCCCGCCGGTCACGACTCCGTGAACCTTCCTCTGCTGATGGGGGCGCCCGTCACCCTGGACGTAACCGAAAGCGGGGCTACAGTAAGTTTCGATGTAGAGGGACGGCAGAAAAGGGTCCTGACTTCCGAAGCAGTGGCCGAAGCTGCCGACACCTTGAGAATGCAAGCGGAGGGACTGCGCAACATCACCCGTATAATCGACTCCTTAAAACTTGATAAGACAACAATTAAGCCCTGAGGATTTGGTTTTTGGGGAGAAAAGCGTAACTTTGCGCCCCAAAAATGAAAATTCTCTTTGTTGTCAACAATTACTTTGCCACCGGAAACGGCCTTTCGGCCTCGGCGCGGCGCACTGTCCAGGCCCTCAAGGACGCAGGACAGGATGTCCGCGTCCTGTCAGGTCCGAACCCTGATGCCGCCGGGCCCCGGCCAGAGTATTTGCTACAAAAGTACAATTTTCCCATTTTCCAGCCCCTAATCAGCGCCCACGGCTACCAGTTCGCCGCCGGAGATATGGCCAAGATAGAAGAGGCCATAAGCTGGGCTGACGTGGTACACCTGGAAGAGCCTTTCGTGCTGGATATCAGAGCTATAAAGGTTGCAAAAAAGCTTGGAAAGCCCATTACCGGCACATACCACCTCCATCCCGAGAATATCTTCTATTCCATCGGCCTGGGCTGGTGGAAGGGCATCAACAGGGCTCTCCTTGCAATATGGCGCGACTGGGTGTTCGACCACTGCTCCTATCTTCAGTGCCCCACGCAGAACGTGCAGGAAAGGCTCATACGGCACAATTTCAAATCCACTCTGGAGACTTTCTCCAACGGCCTCGTGCCCGATAGGTGCCTGCGTCCGGAAAACCCGCCGTCAGATTATTTTGACGCCGGCCGTCCGCTCAAGGTGCTATATATCGGCCGCCTGTCCGTGGAGAAGGACCAGCCCACGCTCATCCGTGCAATGCGCTACTCCAGGATGGCAGACCGCATACAGCTGCACTTTGCAGGGCAGGGACCGCGGGCCAAGGCCTACAAGCGCCGCGCCCATAAGCTGTACCAGGAAGGCGTGCTCAAATATGACCCGCTGTTCACTTTCAACACCCGCGACGAGCTGCGCACCCTGGCCGCTGAAGCCGACTTGTGCATCCACTGCGCTACCGTGGAAGTCGAAGGCCTGTCCATTATGGAGGCGATTCAGCAGGGTGCCGTGCCCGTGATTGCCGCCGGATGGCACACCGGCACCTCCCAATTCGCATTGGACAGCCGCAGCGTCTTCCCGGAAAAGGACGCCAAGGCCCTCGCGGAAAAGATAGACTGGTGGCTTTCCCACCCGGAAGAGCGCTGGGAGGCCGGAAAAGCCTACGCCGCATCGATGGAACACTATGACATTGCCAACTCAGCCCAAAAACTTATCACTATGTTCAACAACGCTATCGCGGCGAATAAATGAAACGTCTCGTATCAATTCTATTTCTTATACTATCCACTCAGCTTCTTTTCGGCCAGCAGATTCCCAATATGAACTTTGACTCCTGGAGCAAACGCGGAGTCACCTGGTATCCGTATGCCAAGGGAGCGAGCGAGTCACAGAAAGCCTGGGACTCAGCTAATCCGGGTCTCAAGCCCCTCGGAACCAATGCCACGATGCCCGAATACAAGCACGTTGCCGTCGCCGGCCCCGGAAAGGCCGCGGCCAAACTCGTGAGCAAGAAAGTGCTCTGGGCGTTCCTCACAGGCAATCTCTTCACAGGCTCTTTCGCGCGGGTGGTAAAGCTCTCCGGAGCTGAAATGTACTACGGAGTCCCGTTCCACGGCCGCCCGAAAAGCATTTCAGGCTACTTCCATTACATTCCCGGGACAATTAATTATGCCAAAGCCCCCTACCTCGCAATGAAAGGCAAACAGGATGAAGGGATGATCGATGTCGCGCTATACGGCTGGAAAAAGCCGCTCCGCTTCATATCCACGGACGGCCCTAGCAAGCCCGCTACGGAAGACCCCGACCTCATAGGGCTGGCCACCTTGGTACTGGACAAGAGCACCGACGGCTACGTCCCTTTCGAAATAAAGATTGATTACCGCAGCAATGCGACTCCTTCATACGTATTTATATCCGTAATAGCCAGCCGCTTAGGTGAGTTCTTCACAGGCAGCGGCGACACGGTGCTGTATGTCGATGAATTCCGGTTCAACTATTGAACAGCTCCAAGCCGACAGAAGCCAAATCAATAAACACAAATATGAAAAATCTCTATGTTAAACCTAAATCTCTAACTTTGGATTACCTCCCGGAGTCCTTCCTGTGCGCAGCAAGCAATCTGGACGGAACCCTTGAGGACTACTTCGAAGATGACGAGAGCAACTTCTTTGGCGTATGATGAAAAGAATTATTTACGCCTCAGTGTGTCTTGCGGCCGTTTTTGCCGCGGCATCCTGCGAGAAACAAGTCGTCGAAACAGACTTAATCAACCAAGAACAGCAAATGGTCCCCGCAAGCCTCTCGGCAGGTTTCGCGCAGACTCGTGTGAGCATTGACGGAGTGTCTCCTAAATGGACCTCAGGCGACCGGATTGCAGTTTTCACCACCGACGGCACCCTCTGCCCTGCATTCTCCACCGAAGACAGCGGCAGCAGTGCCAAATTCAGCGGCACCAAGCCCGACGGTTCCACTCTCGGCTTCGCTGTCTATCCGTACAGCGCCGCCGTGCGTGCCTCATCCGGCAATTACACGGTTACAATCCCTGCCGAGCAGGACGGCACGATAGGCAGCGCAGTGATGGCGGCTTCGTGCAGCGGCTCCGACCGCGAATCCATCGCCTTCAGCAACCTTGCCTGCGTCATCAAACTCAACGTACCTGCGTCCCTTGGCGTGCGCAAGGTGGAAATCGTCAGCGACTCGGCAGTCAGCGGCGAATTCACCGTTGACGGCAACCTGGGTATTACGACGCCAAAGACGGTAGCGGCAGGTGCTGACAGAGTGTCCGTATCGAGCGGCAGCGCCCTCAGCGGAGACATCTTTATCAGCATCATCCCGTCCTCTGAAAGGAATCTTCAGGTGGTGCTTTCTGACGCCGCCGGCAAGAAAGCCCTGCTGAGCAACAGGCTCAGGACTTCGCTCCTTGGAGGCCACATCAAGAACCTCGGCGCCGTGAGCGAAAAGCTCCAGTTCAGCGAAGTAGCGCTTCTCGGCTCCTCCACCTCGTCCCAGGCGGTTACCGCAGCAACCCAGCCCGCACAGCCGCAGGTGGCCAACGGAGACTTCGAGCAATGGACAATTGACGGCATCAACCTTCCCGACAACTGGAATTCCTTCCAGACGGCAGACGGAGAACTCGCATCGCTGGGCTACAGTTCGAGAAACCGCCAGGTTGCACAAAGCACCGACAAGCGCCCCGGCTCCAAAGGCTCAAAGTCCTGCAGAATCTGGACCCGCAATGTCTTATTCGGCATTCTCGCGCAGGGAAACCTTACGACCGGAAGGGTGTTCGCAGGCAATATGTCCGCAGCCGGCGAAGGCAACTACAACTACACCGACCAGGACGGCTCCCTGGTGGTCAACAGCAAGGTGAATTCGAAGGCCAATCCTTTCCATATGGACTTCACCGGGAGGCCCGACTCCCTCTCGGTATGGATCAAGTTCAACCAGAAAGGCCAGGACGCCAGCCACCCTTACGGGAAAATCGAGGCAATCCTCCACGATAAAGTGGATTACAAGAGCGGCTACAACGCATCCGACTGCACCGGCGGCTCCCACCACATCGGCGAGGCCTCGGACAAGACCATTTCCGACACTGGAGGTGCTTGGAAGCGCTTCGTGATACCGTTCAAGTATGACTATGCCTCGCAGCCTTCCTTCGTGCTCATCAACATCGCCACCAACTCCTATCCGGGCGGCGGCAAGGAGAACGACGAGATGTTCATCGACGACATCGAGATGATATACAACCAGTTCAATCTCAGGACCGGAGCCGCCGGCTGGGCTACATTGTGCCTTGGCTACGACGCGCTCGTCCCGTCCGGGACCACGGCCTATATCGTCACCGGTCTCTCCTGCGGCTACGCAAGCCTTGAGGCGATTCCTGCGGGCTACGTCATTCCCAAGGGCACCGGCGTGCTCGTGAAAGGCAGTGCAAATACCACATACGCCTTCAACGGCAGCGCTTCCGATGTCAGCGGCAAGACCAGGGCAAGCGTCAGCGGCAACCTCCTGAAAGGAGTGCTGACCAGCACCACCCGCCCTTCCGGTACCTGCCGGGTGCTGTCAGCAGAAAGCACGGATGCCCTCGCGGCCTTCGGAGACTTCACCGGCTCTACCATCGCGGCAAACACCGCCTACCTAACCAGGTGACGCTAAAGACAAAAGCACAGTTCAGAATGACCTCAGGGGGGTAGTCGAATGCCCCTCTGAGGTCATTTTCTTGCGTGCGAGAGAAGGTATTCCTCCGCCTCGACGTTCCATAAGCCGTTGTGGGCCTTGCAGATGGCGTCAAGGGCACGGAAAAGCGGCGTCCCCACCTTGCCGAAGTCGGCAATGGCCGTAAGCGGCATATCTATGTGGGTATAAATCAGCTTCTTGCCTCCCGGAATGGACGGCAGACCCAGGGTCGTGTCTATCACGGCATCGAGCCCGCCTATGTGGGTCACCATCCCCGCCGGATCAAGGCCGCAGCCCATTATCTCCAGCGCCTCCTTCATATCCTCGGTATTGCCCCCGCTGGTCCCTACCACGTGAGTGGAAGCGTAATGCACGTTGTAGAAGTTGAACGGCACCTTGAACGGGGAGCCTGACGGTCCCGAAAAGAAATTCAGGCAGCCGTCCTGCCCAAGGATGCCGTCGGCCGTTTCGACCACTGACGGCACTGGCGCCATCACCACGACATCGTCGTAGCCGGTACCTCCCGACAGATCCCTGAGTACGGCCTCGGGCTCCTCCATACGGGAAGTGTTGACATAATGAAGATCTATACCCCTCGAGGCAGCGAATTCTACCGTATAAAGCTGCGCCGCGCGGTCGAGCCGCTCCTGATTTATGTCGGTCACCACGAAGAGCGAGGGCTTGCGGTCGGTGCGGTGGAGCACATAGTTGATGCACGCCAGCCCCATAGGGCCGACTCCCGCCAGCAAAGCCAGCTTGCCGCCGTCCCTTATCCCCATTTCGTGCCTGTATGTCCCGGGGGCCACGTGGTAGCAGGCGTGCATAGCGCCGATTACGCAGGAAAGCGGTTCAGCAAGGGATGCTGGAAAGAAACCTGGCCCTTTGTATGCCAGCAGGCAGTCCATCTCCATCACCTCGTCGGGAATGATTATGTATGTCGCATCCCCTCCGGCATAAGGGTAGGAATAGCCCGGGGCGCTCATCAGGCCGGCGGGACCATACGGGTAGCACATCGCAGGCTGGATGGAGAATTTGTCGCCTTTGCTGAACTTGTGCCGCCATTTACTGCCAACTTCCAGTATCTCGCCCGAAAACTCGTGCCCTATTATCACGGGCTTCACGGCTATGTCGTCCGGGACTCTCTTGTGGTCTTCGCCTTGATGAACGGCCTTGTAGGAAGACATACACAGGCTGTCCGTCACCACCCGGGCAAGGATTTCATCGTCGCGCATCGGAGGAAGCTCGAAATCATCGATCCTCAAATCGGCCTTACCGTGGAGTCTTACGGCCTTTGTCTTCATAAGGATAGGGCTTTTTGAATCAATTTGAATCAATCTGTCACCTTCTTCCGTATTTCGGAGAACAGGGTCGTTGCAAATATAATGATTCCGCGCTGGAATCCAAGATGTTGAGTCTATGAATAATCGCCGGTTGAAGTACAACTGGACCTTTTCGAGTTACGCTGCGTAAAAAAACGGAAAAGGCATCCGGAATGGTCGGATTATCACGAATTTTTACGACCTTTGAAAGTTAATTGCAGAATAATGAATCAGGCAATCGGAAGACGCACCATCGGAATCTGTGCCGGCATTATTGCCGGAGTCTCGTACGGGACAAATCCGCTTTTTGCGAAGCCATTGCTGGAAAGCGGAGTGCCTGTACTGGTGATGCTGTTCTTCCGGTATGGCATTTCCGCGCTCCTGCTCGCCGGGTGGATGCTCTTGAAAAGAGAGCCCTTCCGGGTAAAGGGCCGGGAACTGAGCCTTCTGGCTGTCCTGGGCCTGCTGTTTGCCTGCAGCAGCCTGTTCCTCTTCATCTCCTATGAATTCATCCCGTCCGGGCTCGCGACGACATTGGTGTACCTGTACCCTGTTTTTGTCGCGCTGATTATGGTGTTACTGCGGTTTTACCCCAGCTGGCAGACGTGGGTATCCATCGCCGCGACATTCGGAGGCATCCTGCTGCTGTCCCAACCGTCAGGCGCCGCCCAGATAAAGCCTCTCGGGATTCTTCTCGCCATCGGCTCCGCCCTCAGCTATGCGTTCTACCTTGTCATCGTGAACCGCAGCAAGCGGATTAAGCACGTTTCCGAGCACACCCTCACTCTATATGCGCTTCTGACGGGTACGGCCCTGTTCGCATCCATCCGTGCCGTACAGGGCGGCAGCTTCATCGAGGGCGTAAACGGCCCGGGAGACTGGGCGAACCTGATCGGGCTGGCGCTCGTACCCACAATGATTTCTATGCTCACGCTCGCGATATCTTCCCGTCTCATCGGTCCCACGAAGACGTCCGTCCTCGGCGTGTTCGAGCCCTTGACGGCCATTCTGATAGGGACGTTCCTCTTCGGGGAGCCCCTGACAATGAAGATGGGACTCGGAATCGCAGTGTGCGTGGCAGCTGTGCTCTTTATGATTCTGAAACCCGGCAAGCAAAGTTGAACCGGTCCCAATTGGGAAGACAGCACAAACTGGTGTTCAGACAAGTTTTCTAATTTCATTTATTATGCCTATATTCGCAACAAGCTTAGATAGTTATGCTGCGCCACATTCACCTATGCCTCTTGGCATTTCTGCTCGCCCCGCTGCCATTGACCGCTCAAGTCAGTCAGGATATCCTGGTTTTGTCTTCTCACACCCCCTCAAGCGAATGGGTCCGGAATATGCTTTCGCCCGTTCTGGAACTTGACAAGGAAAGGGCGGACATAGCGGTCTCACTGCATTACTTTCAACTTTTGTCACACACAAGCGTCCCGGAGTTGGAGCAGAGCGTGGAAGCGGTTCTGGACTCCCTGGAGCGAAGGCCGTCACTGGTGATAATGCTTGGCGGGAGCATTTTCAATTTTACCGAACGTGTCCACCGCCGCTTCAATGGAATACCCATCCTGCTTGTGGGAGAGCAAGATTACTTTTGCGACACGGAATATACCCTCTTTGGGCCAGGCGATCCGGCAGCCCGCCGGCATCCCGTGATTATGCTGAAAAAGGAAGGCGTCAATTTCTCGCTCATAGAGGCTCCGGCTTTGTGGAAGAGGACAGTTGAGATGATTGTCAGGCTGCAACCGGAGCTACGCAGCTTTATCTTTGTCGGCGGAGAGAATTATATGAGCAAAGAGCATCAGTGGAAACTGGAGCAATATCTTGATGAGAACCATCCCGAGGTCTCTTATCGCGTAATCAACGCTGCCCACCACTCCACCGACGGACTTATCTCTGAATTGCAAAAAGCTTCCGGACCCGATACGGCCGTCCTTTTCAGCTCCTGGCTGGTCAGGGAAGAATATCTCCAAAATGTATCCACCAGACACAACACACTGCATATCATCGAGTCCATCGCCCCCGTGTACACTTTGTTCTGGAGCGATATGGAAACCCACCCAAATGTGATCGGCTACTATAGCTACTCGCCCAGGGAATACAACCTCATCCTGCGCCAGCGCATCCTTGACGTGCTGGATCACGGTCTCCAGCCGGCCGATATGCACTTTATCCACCTTGAGGCCGGCGTCCCGTCCCTTAATTATAAGGCGATGCAGCACTTCGGCCTGGATACATCCCTGATTCCTGAAGAAGCGATGGTGGTGGGTGCGCCACAGACGCTTTGGCAAGAGTACAAGAAGCAGATTATGTGGGCTTTGTTCTTCGTGCTTATCAGTTTCGGATTGGTTGTCTTCCTTGCGATGAGCCAGAGCCTGAACTCACTCAAGAAGGCGAACAGCATTGCAGAAAGAGCCAACAAGATTAAAACCGCCTTCATCCAGAATATGAGCCACGAGATACGCACGCCGCTCAATTCCATCATCGGTTTTTCGCAGTTGTTGGGGATGCCGGACGGCTATATTTCCGACGAGGAGAAGGCCGAATATCTGGCTTACATCACCAACAACTCCAATTTCCTCACCAGCATTATAAATGATTTGCTCAACCTGTCCGATATGGAAAACGGGCGGTTCATCGTAAACTTTTCGCCGACTAACCTCAACGAAATGGCGCGGATGGCTATCAAGGCGGTGGAGCACCGGGTACCGCCCGGCGTTATCATTGCACGACAGCCGGGGATAGATGAGAAAGCCCGTTATATGACCGACGGAATGCGGGTACAGCAAATTCTTATCAATCTCCTGACCAACGCTTGCAAGTACACCTCCAGCGGCGAGATTATGATAGGCAGTTCTCTTGTGGAAAATCCCGGCAAAATCACCTTCTATGTAGCTGATTCAGGCCCCGGAGTTCCACCCGAGAAGGCCGAGGAAATATTCGAGCGTTTCGTCAAGCTGGACAACAACAAGCAAGGGGCCGGCCTGGGTTTAAGTATATGCAGGATGATTGCCGCCAATCTGGGCGGAAATGTGTGGCTGGATACCGACCATACGGACGGGGCCCGTTTTGTACTGGTCATCCCCCTGGAAGAGGTGACGGAAACAGACTGAGCACGGCTTGCCGCAACTTCTAAAGTCAGATAATTCACTATTCATATGGTTCCTGTAAGTTCTCTCATCCTGATGGCCGTAGGTGCAGTCCTGGGCATTGCCGTTCCCGTCTGCCTGGCAGTATGGCTGATGCGTAAGTATCGCGCCCGGCTATCTACGATTCTGATAGGAGCCGGTACGTTCATCGTGTTCGCCCTGGTGCTGGAAAGCATAATGCACCAGCTGGTCCTGAAGGGTCCGAACGGGCCGGCCATTATGGGCAACACGCTCCTGTTTGCCGTCTATGGCGGACTGGCAGCCGGGGTGTTTGAAGAAACGGGGCGTTTCCTCTCGATGAAGTTCCTGCTGAAAAAGGAGCCCTCTACAGCACTTCCCGGCATAGCTTACGGTATCGGCCACGGAGGCGCGGAAATGCTTATCATATTCGGTATCACTATGATAAGCAACTTTGTCGTTTCGGCCTTGATCAATGCCGGACTGTCCGGTATCCTCTTCGCCAAAGTGCCGGAAGACGCCGCCGCACAGCTGCAGGCGCAACTGAACCAGTTGCAGACGGTCGGAGCCGGGACCCTGTTGACTGGTCTTTGGGAGCGCATCTCCGCTCTTGTCCTTCACTTGGGACTCTCTATGCTGGTCTGGGTGGCCGTACGAAAAGGCGGCAAATGGCTGTGGCTGTTTCCCGCGGCCGTCGCCCTCCACGCGATTGTCGATTCCGGAGTAGTGATGCTCCAGAAATCGGTCGGAATGGTGCAGCTCGAACTCATCGTCTCTGCAGAAGCTGTTGCCGTTGCAGCTATCGGATATATGGTCGCAAGAAAACTATAAGATTCAATCGCTTATGAATAAAGAAAGGGAGATATGGATAGACTGGCTGAGAATTATCGCCTGTCTGTTTGTTATGATGACGCACTGCTGCGAAGGATTCTATTTCGGAGACGGCGGCACTCTGGTAATGACCAAATCCGACGCCGTATGGGTGACGATTCTGAACACTTTCACCCGCGCCTGCGTGCCGCTGTTCGTCGTAGCCTCCAGTTATTTACAATTCCCGATACACTACTCCACGGGTGAGTTTTTCCGCAGGAGGATAGTCCGCGTCATCGTCCCGTTTTTAATCTGGTCACTGGTCTATGCATTCGTGTGGGGAGAACCGGTGCAGAACCTCAAAGACCTGGCCCTGAACTTCAATTATTCGGCCGGTCACCTCTGGTTCGTGTATATGCTGCTCGGCGTTTACCTCATTATGCCGCTTCTTTCCCCCTGGGCCGAAAAGGTAGGGAAGAAAGAACTGCTGCTGTTCCTCGGCATCTGGCTGTTCTCCACCCTCATTCCGTTTATCCGCCAGTGGGCAGGCGGCCCCGCGCAGGTAATCTACGGGCCCTCCGGAATCCCCAATCTGGCTAAATATCCCCTCTGGGGCGAAGCCAGCTGGAACAGCTACGGCACATTCTACTACATCAGCGGTTTCATCGGATATCTGCTGCTTGGACTGTACTTCCGTAAATTCGTAAAACAGTTATCCTGGGCGAAGACCCTCGCCATTGCGCTTCCCCTTTTCGCGGCAGGATTCTTCATCGGCGCCCAAGGATTCTACAGGCGCGTACTGGCCGATGCCGGCGGGTCTTTCCCCGTATCGGGGCCGGTCGGCTACGCCGCCATCTGGGAGACCACCTGGTTCAACGACACCCTGGGACTTGCATTTATGACAATCGCGTGGATACTGATTATCAGGAAGATTGGCTGCGCCGGAAAGTTCTACCAAAAAGTCATCCTGCCGGTATCCAAGACAAGCTACGGTATGTATCTTTGCCATATGCTGGTACTAAGCACCGTCCTGACCTGGATCTGCGGCCTGCTTAAGCGCGGGTCCGAAGGGATTCTCGGAGTCTGGACCACGCCCGCAGAAGTGCTTTCCACCGCACTCATCACATTCATAGTCACGGCCGTACTGTGCGTACTGGTCCAGAGAATTCCAAAAATCGGAAAATACCTAATAGGATAAATGAAACGTCTGCTGCCCACCGACGCAAAACGCCCGCACTATTCTTGACACCTCCTACACAGGCGGTGCCAGATTCGTCTTCGCCGCGCCTTTAGAGCAGTAGGCAATCTCAAGCCTGCTACTGACGCTGTTTTTGCCGAACTGCAGCTGAATTTGCCGAAGTTCAGCAGCGCCAGAATGACACTTTCAATTTAAGAATGCGTACCTTTGCCGGCGCATTTTTAAACAATATCGAGATGAAATTATCAAAAGTTATTAGCCCTATCGTGGCTTGCTTCCTCGCTTTGTTCGCAAGTTCATCTTGCACAAATTCAAGCGACGAAAGTGGTGTTTACGGAGTATATTGCACAGAGGAACTCGTGACGTATGAAGACAAGGCTCTTGTCGAACAAATGGCCGGCGCAGTACGCGAAGCCGTCAAGACCGACGGCCTGACTTACAGGTCTTCTTCTTTGGACAGCAAAGCCATTGCCGCTGCCGACAAAGCGTTCAACGCATACTCCGACGTTGTCTCCAAGGAGTACACCATTATCTTATTCTGGCGTCAGAATTCCTCACTGGGAGAGGGAGACCACCCCAAGCAGACTATTAAGCAATATAAAACAAAACCTTCAAAATAATGAAAACGGTAAAAATCCTCGGCCTTATGGCCGCATTCTGCCTTCTCTTTTCGGCAGTATCTTGTACAAAAACAAATGTAAATGACAATGCCGGCATCTATGGCGTTGAACCGTCCATAACAGTTTCCAATTCCGACTACGCAATCCTGACAAGTATGGAGGAGGCAATCAGGGAGGCTCTTCCCGGAAGCACAATTTTCCGTACCAGCGCCAATGACAATAAAGTCATCGCGGCCTGCGACAAAGTGTATGCAGCATACAAGAATACCGGCACCACGGCATTTACAATCACGGTTTACTGGCAGGAAAGCAATGCTGTCGGCAAGCCTGAAAACCCCAAGGTAAAAATAAAGGATTACGCTATCGCCGCCCTCGATTAATCAGAGTTCTTCTGAGGGCCCAGACGTAAACCAGTTCTACGCCTATTGTAATCACCTCCTGGATAATTCTCCAGGAGGTTTTTTCGAGCAGGCCCAAGAGGTAGAAGGCTACCGGGACAAGGCTGACGACAAGAATCCTGATTATCATCAAAATGCCCGCGTGCTCCAGGTTCCCCCTGTACCAAACCATAATGAGAATTCCGAGCGGAAGGTAAATAAGCGGCAGGGCGGCAGCTACGGCCGCATCCGCCATAGACGCGGAATCTCCGAGGCAAGTAAAGACAAAGCCAAGGATATTGAAACCTATGGTTATCCACCACAGTACGGTGAGCGGATGCTGCAGCGGCTTCATTCCGCGAAGATACGCATAATAGACAATCACCATCCCAACGGTGTTTATGAGCGCCTGCACGAAGGGAATCCTTTCACTCATCCAGCAGGATACAGGACTGTAAGAAAGGATGGCTGAAGCATACATAATAATAATGGCTGCTTCTATGACAGGGCGCGACAGACCGCTGTCCAGATAATCAATGCGGCTTATAGTTCTCATAGGTTTATATTAGCGCTTCGGCTTTTATAACAAAGATACATATTTTACACTGAAAAGATATCATTGAGCATCTTAAGGAGGGATTTATACCGGTTTTTGCCGACGCGCACTTGATTTTGCCAATATTTGATTGGCAAAATACCACACATAAATCGTAATTCCCAGTTGAAATCCAAATAAAAGGCAAAATATTTTTGACTTTTCTATTTAGTTCGCTCTAAATCAAGCATTTGCGGAATGATTGAT
>ONLD01000028.1 GCA_900318565.1 uncultured Bacteroidales bacterium | reverse complement strand
CCCAAATTGAAATATATATCCTGACATTAAACTGAAACAAATGAAAAGAATCTTTTATCCTTTGTGCGCAATCGCACTTTTGGCTTCGTCCCTTTTGGTTTCCTGCATTAAGACCGTTCAATACTGCTCGGGCGATATTTTGGATATGAGCATCAAATATACCGAAGTTGACAATCAGACCGGCGAGGCACTTGACGTGACGGTTTATTATTTATCTACAGACGATAAATATACCTCGTTTTCTCTGGACCCCGGGGCAAAACAGACAATCGATGGTGATATCAGGGACTGCGATTCGCTTGTCGTTGCCTCCAAGAGTGCATCGTCTGTTTATTATGGGAGCAAACAGGTGGATGAGCCCAAAATAAAGTGCGATGAGCACGACAACTCTAACCAAAGGTGGCTGTCATTTACAATCACGCCTTCGGTCTTCTCAAAGTAATACAGTGAGATTCCGCTGAATGGCAGGGCCGACTTCCGGACGCCCTGCCATTTGTCCTTGAAAAGGTCCTTCTGCAAGGACAACTTTCGAAAATCTTGGAGTTTGTCCTTGAAAAGGTCCTTCTGCAAGGACAACTTTCGAAAATCCTGGAGTTTGTCCTTGAAAAACGTCTTTTTCAAGGACAAATGGGGCGTTCGGTGGTCGGAGGAGACGCAGTCCACGCCGCAATGGCGATGCGTTTCATAAGGATATCAGCGTTTGTCCTTGAAGAAGTCTGCTACTAATTGGCCGCACTCAGGGGCGAGCACTCCGCTCACGACCTCGGTGCGGGGATGAAGAAGGGAAGGGGAGTAGAGGGAGTAGCCGCGCTTGGGGTCGGGGGCGCCATAGACTATGCGCGCGGTCTGGGCCCAGCAGTGGGCGGCCGCGCACATAGGACAAGGCTCCACGGTCACGTACAATGTGCAGTCCTGCAGGTACTTGCCTCCGAGGGCTTCGGTGGCGGCCGTCAGGGCTATCATCTCCGCGTGGGCCGTGGGGTCGTGGAGGCGCTCGGTCATATTGTGGCCGCGGGCGATGACCCTTCCGCGGGCCGCCACCACGGCCCCGATGGGCACCTCTCCCTCACTGCGGGCTGCTTCCGCCTCCCGCAGCGCCTCCTTCATAAAGTATTCATCCTGATTCATTGGTAGCACTTGTGTTTGAAAAACTCGGAGCGTAGCGACCCGGGGGAGTCTGAGGGAATCGCCCCTCAATCCCCTGGGGGTGCAGGGGATAGTTATATACTGATGTCAATCAGTAAATGACATTCAACCAGGGTGCGTTCTTCTCCAGCCAGGGCTTCATCGTGAAGGGGATATCCGTGCACATAGCGTCGGAGCCCAGATAAGCCGCGAGCATAAAGTCTTCGATTTTCTGGGTGGGCCACAGGCTCACTATCATTCCTTCCTTGTGGGCCTTCTGGACCATCTTGCGGGTGGTGCCGTCGGTCTTGCATCCCATCACCCAGATGTCTTCCTTCTTGCAGGTCTCGATGGTCTCGTCGGTGACGCCGGTCGTGAAGATAATCAGCAGTTCGGACTTGGGACCCTTGGAAATCATCTCCGGGTGGGCCTTCTTCAGGTAGCGCAGGCCGCGGATGTCGGAAGAAGTGAAGCGTAGCACGGAGTTCTTGGTGCGTATGCTCTTGGCGGCCTGGTACACTCTCTCGGCCACTTCCTCGACCAGCTCCTGGGGATAGAGCTCCACGGGCTTGGTCTTCAGTTCGAATTCAACGTACAGGTTGTCCTTGTCCTGCAGGAACTCGATGAATTCGTCGAACTTCATCATCTTGTTGCCCTGCTTGGTGCGGAGCTGCTCGATTTCGGCGGAAGTCTTCTGCTCGAAGATGCCGGTGCCGTTGGTGGTGCGCTCGAGGGTGTGGTCGTGGGTCAGGTAGAGCACGCCGTCCTTGGTGCGGCGGATGTCGGTCTCGAATCCGGTGTAACCGGCATCCCAGCTGTCCTGGAAGGCCTTTGCGGTGTTTTCATCCCTTTCAAGACGGCCGCCCCTGTGGGAGAATGCCCTGATAGTTTGAGTCTGTGCGAAAGCGCTTACGGCGAGGCAGAGCGCAAGAGTAAGGAATAAAACTTTTTTCATCGTTTATAAGTCTTGAGTGTATAAAGGTATAATTTTTTTTTAAGTTATGAAAGATTTAATAAAATCCCTATTTTTGTGAAACGATATGAAACTGTTTCTGATAGACGGCCACGCGCTCGTATTCAAGATGTATTATGCCTTTCTGGGGCGCCCTATGGTGAACTCCAAAGGGGTTGATACTTCTATACTTTTCGGCTTCACTAAATACCTTCTGGAACTGATTGAGAAGGAGAGGCCCACGCACCTCGCTGTCAGCTTCGACCCCCCGGGGGGGACTTTCCGCAATACGATGTACCCGGCCTACAAGGCCAACCGCAGCGAGACTCCGCAGCTGGTAATCGATGCCCTGGAGCCGCTGACGGCGATAGTGAAGTCCCTGGACATTCCGTTGCTGATGGTGCACGGCTTCGAGGCCGACGACGTGATTGGCTCTATGGCGCGCCGCTGCGCCGCTCCCGGTATGGATGTATATATGGTCACGCCCGACAAGGACTACGGCCAGCTGGTCTCCGGCCACATCTTCCAGTACAAGCCCGGCAAGGGCGGAGCCGAGGGAGAAGTGATGGGAGAGGCGGAGGTGTGCGAGAAATGGGGTATACAGAACACGGCGCAAGTTATTGATATCCTGACAATTTGCGGCGATGCGTCCGACAATGTGCCGGGCGTCCAGGGCGTCGGCCCCGTGGGCGCGTCCAAGCTGCTTGGCAAGTACGCATCAGTGGACGGCATTTATGAGCATCTCTCCGAGCTGACGCCCCGCCAGCGGGAGCTGTTCGAAGCCGCCCGGGACCATATCGCCCTCAGCCGCGAGCTCGTGACCATAAAGACGGACATTCCGCTAGAGACGACTCTGGAAGATATGGTGCTGGACCTGAAATGGACTCCGGCAGTCGAAGAAATCTTCAAGCTGTACGAATTTCCCTCGCTGATACGCCTGGTGCGCAAGATTTCCGACTCTCTCGGCACAGCCGGCCCCGCCGCTCCCGCCGCTCCGTCGGCGAAGGCGCCCGAAGTGGTCAGGACGGAGCCCTCGAAGATTACAGACTCCAGGGTGGCCGTGCACCTCGTCGGCGAAACGGTCTATGCCGCCGATTCGCACGGAGTCGCCTCCGGCTCCCCGCAGGAATTCCGCGCCCTGCTCTCCGACCCTTCCCGCACCAAGGTCGGGATAGGGCTCAAGCAGCAGATAGAGGATTTCGCCCTTGCCGGAACCGAGCTCGCGGGCCCTCTTGAAGACCTGGAAATAATGCATTATCTGCTGGGCCCGGAGCGCAGCCACAAGCTCGACGTACTGGCCTCGGCTTATCTCGGAATCGAGCTCGGGGCGGCCTCGGGAGAGGAGCAGGGCTCCCTTTTCGGCGCCTCCGAAGATTCCGGCCCGGACCATTTCCTGGAGGCCTCCGTGCTGCTGCCTCTTGCCGATGCTCTGAAAGCCGAAATGGAGCGCACCGACCCCCGCCTGCAGGAACTCTACTCCCGTATCGAGGAGCCTCTCATCCGGGTGCTCTCGCGTATGGAAATGAATGGCGTCAGAATCGACCTGGATGCGCTTCGGACTTATGCCGACGGCCTCAGGGTGCAGGCCGCCGAAAAGGAGGCGCTGGTGCGTGACCTGTCGGGTGAGCCTTCGCTCAACATAAATTCTCCCAAGCAGATAGGGGAGGTCATATTCGAGAAACTCAAGCTCGACCCCAAGGCGAAAAAGCCCCGCAAAGGCAACTGGCCGACCGACGAAAAGACGCTTCAGGAGCTCTCGAACCGCAGCCCCATAATCGAGGCCATACTTTCGTATCGAGGCCTGAGGAAACTGCTCGGCACCTACATCGAGCCCTTCCCTTCGTATGTGAGTCCCCGCGACGGCCGGGTCCACACCACTTTCAACCAGGCGCTTACGGCGACGGGACGGCTTTCCAGCTCGAACCCCAACCTGCAGAACATTCCTATCCGCACCCCCGAGGGCCGCGAAATACGCAAGGCCTTCGTGCCCGGAGAAGAGGGCTGGGTGGTGATGAGCGCCGATTATTCCCAGATCGAACTCAGGATAATGGCCCACCTGAGCGGCGACGGGCACCTGCTCGAAGCCTTCCGCGAAGGAATCGACGTCCACGCCGCCACGGCAGCCAAGATTTTCCGCGTGCCGATTTCGGAAGTGAGCGCGGACCAGAGGCGCATCGCCAAGACCGCGAACTTCGGCATTATGTACGGCATATCCGCTTTCGGCCTCAGCCAGAACCTGGGCTGCTCCCGCAGCGAGGCCGCCCGGCTTATAGATGACTACTTCGCTTCGTTCCCCAGCATACGCGGCTGGATAGATTCCACGCTCGCCTCCGCCCGGGAGCGCGGTTATGTGGAGACGCTGCTGGGGCGCCGCCGCTATGTGCCCGACATCACGAGCGGCAACGCGACCGTGCGCTCGTTTGCAGAGCGCAATGCCGTCAACGCCCCCATCCAGGGCACCAGCGCGGATATCATCAAGATGGCGATGGTGGCCGTGGACAGGCGCCTCGAGGGCCTGCGGAGCCGTATGGTGCTGCAAATCCACGACGAGCTCCTGCTTGAAGTTCCGTCCGAGGAGATCGAGACCGTCAGCGCTATGCTTAAAGAAGAAATGCAGGGAGTCATCTCTCTGAACGTACCGCTTACCGTTGAATGCAATTATGGAAGCAACTGGCTCGAAGCACATTGACGAACTGGTGCGCCGGGCGATAATCGGCGACGGCACCGCCTTCACGGCCCTCTGGGACGCGAATATCGATTCTATACGCTCCTACCTGCGCTCTATGATGAAGCAGATGGATTCGTTCTACATCGAGGACGTGTGCTCCAAGACCTTCGAAAAGGCCTTCCGGCAGATTCGGACCTACGACCCTTCGCTGGGGCGTTTCGAAGGCTGGCTCAAGAGGATAGCGCACAATACCGCCCTGGATGTCATCGACCAGGAGACCCGCAGGCTGCGCGGCTATGTGTCCATCGACGACGAGGCCCGCACGCTCAACGTGGCCGAGACCATCGGGGACGAAGGCGACGATGCCCTGGAAGGCATCATCAAGACGGAAGTGCGCGAGGAGACCGAGCAGCTCGTCGAGGGGCTGCCCGAACTCTATCGGGAAATCGCGCGCAAGCGCCTCATTGAAGGAATGCAATATAAAGAAATAGCGGAGGAGACGGGAATAGAACTCAATACGGTCCGCACCCGCATCCGCCGCGCCAAACAAATGCTTGATAAAATGAAGAACCTCGTAATTGTAACACTGCTCGCCCTGGGTATCTCGGTTCAAGCCCAGGCTTCCGACTACAACTACATTTCCGTCAACACTGCAGGCACCAGCCTGGTGATGAGCGGGAAAGTCGGTGGACCGCTGAACTACCGTCATTATGGCCCTTCAGTGGCCCGCGCCGCTGATTTTGAGGGCTATGCTCCTTATTTTGATTCCCACTCCGTCGGGGACGTCCAGATGTATCCGACTGCCGGCGGCCGCTTCGTGTTCGAGCCTGCCCTTGCCGTATCCTATCCGGATGGCGGCCTGAACACCGAGCTGCTCTATGAGAGCCACAGCGTAGAGAACATATCCCCGGACGTGGTGCGGACCCGCATCCTGCTGCGCGATTCCAAGCAGCCCCTCAAGGTGACGCTGGTATTCGACGCCTACCAGCAGGAGGACGTGATTATGGCTCATTCGGAAATCGTCAACTGCGGCAAGAAAGCCGTCCTGCTCCGTAATTTCTATTCCTCCTGCATTCCCATCCTGTCGGAAAAATACACTTTGACCCATTTCCACGGCACCTGGGCCCACGAGAACTACATCGAGACCGAGCGCCTGACGCACGGCATCAAGACGCTTGAGTGCCGCGACGGAGTGCGCACGACGCAGCGCTCCAACCCCTCGTTTCTGCTGAGCCTGGATTCCGATACCCTCGATGAGGACCACGGGGAGGTGCTTGCAGGCGCCCTGTGCTGGAGCGGCAACTACAAAATCAATTTCCAGATGGATGAGGCCGGTAGGCTCTACATTCTTTCCGGCATCCACCCCACCGGCGCGGAATATACCCTTGCCGGGGGCGCTACCTTTACGACGCCGGATATGGTGTGGACCTACAGCTGCTGCGGAGCCGGACAGGCAAGCCGCAACCTCCACGACTGGGCCCGCCGCCACAATATGTACGATGCCTCGATGCATTGTCCGACGCTGCTCAACAGCTGGGAAGGCGCTTATTTCTCCTTCAACACCAAGACCTTGACGGATATGATTGACGATGCCGCCTCGATGGGGCTGGAAATGTTCGTGCTCGACGACGGCTGGTTCGCCAACGGAGAGTACGCCCGTGATTCCGACAAGGCCGGTCTCGGCGACTGGGAGCTCAACGTGAAGAAGATTCCCGAAGGCATAGGATATCTTGCCGACTACGCCCATTCCAAGGGACTCAAGTTCGGCATCTGGATTGAGCCGGAGATGGTCAATCCCAAGTCCCGTCTCTATGAGCAGCACCCCGAGTGGGTGGTTGTGGAGAAGGGGCGCGAGGCCTACCCGGCCCGCAACCAGCTTCTGCTCGACCTGAGCAATCCCAAGGTGCAGGACTTCGTGTTCGGCGTGTTCGACCGCACTATGCAGCTTGGTGACATAGATTATATCAAGTGGGACTGCAACCGCCACGTATTCAACGTAGGCTCGACCTACGAGACCAGCCAGGCCAACTTCTGGGTTGACTATGTGAACGGCTACTATGACGTGCTGCGGCGCATCCGGCAGAAGTACCCCAAAGTGCTGCTGCAGTCCTGTTCGTCCGGCGGCGGCAGGATGGATTATGGCGTGCTTCAGTGGGCGAATGAAGTGTGGACGAGCGACAATACTGACGCCCTGTGCAGGGCTTATATGCAGTACGGCGCCAGCCTAATCTACCCCGTGCAGATACTGGGCTCGCATATTTCCGCCACTCCCAACCACCAGACCGGACGCATCATTCCGCTTAAGTTCCGCTGCGATATGGCCGCAACTGCGCGTCTGGGTATGGAAATTCAGCCCAAGCTCCTCAGCGACTCGGAGAAGCAGTACGTACGAGGCTATCTCGCTGCCTACAAGCAGTTCCGCGACATCGTGTTTGACGGGGATCTGTACCGCGTCAGCTCGCCATATGAAGGAGGCTATTACGCACTCGCGTACGTGGCCAAGGACAAGAGCCGCGCTGTATTCTTCGCGTTCTGCCTGGATTACGAAGGCCGCAGCGTGGTGCCCAAGTTCCGTATCCGCGGTCTTGATACGGGGGCGCGTTACAAGGTCAGCGAGGTGGCGCCTTCCGGCAGCCCGCGCTACTGGGGCGACGGCAAGGTGCTGGGAGGAGATTATCTCTCGTCCTTCGGCGTGAATATGAATCTTAAGCAGCCCTTCCAGAGCGCTGTGCTGCTGCTCGAGCGCCAATGAGAAGCAAAGCCGAAGATTTTTCCCGTGCGGTGGAGCTTTACCGCGAGTGGAACGAACGCATCAACGTGGTGTCGCGAAAGGATATCGACTCCCTGTATGAGCACCACATCCTGCATTCGCTTGCGATTGCGCGCTACCTCGAAATCCACTATCCCGCGGACGTGCTCGCAGGGGCCACGGTGCTGGATCTCGGCACCGGCGGCGGATTTCCTGGCATCCCGCTCGCTCTGGAGTATCCCGAAGCACGCTTTACGCTCTGTGACTCAATAGGAAAGAAGGTGCGCGTGGCGGGCGCTGTGGCCGATGGTCTCGGCCTCGGAAACGTGCGCTGTGTGCAGGCCAGGGCCGAAGAACTGGGGGAGACATTCGACTGGGTGGTCACGCGGGCCGTGGCTTCGCTCGACAAGTTGTATCCTTGGGTGAAAGGCCGCTTCCGCAGGAGCATCCTCTGCCTGAAAGGGGGAGACGTGCTGTCGGAAATCTCCGAACTGGGCCGCAGATGCGGCGTGTCGCCGGGCCGTGTGCGCGTCTGGAGCATAGAAGAATGGCTTAATGATGATTATTTTAAAGAAAAATTTGTAATTGAGGTTGGAAAAGATTACCTTTGCCCTCCCAAATCTGAAAATTAAAATAAATTAGATATGAAACGTACATACCAACCCTCCAACCGCAAGAGAGTCAACAAGCACGGATTCCGCGAGCGTATGAGTACGCCCAACGGACGTCGCGTCCTTGCGGCCCGCCGCCGTCACGGCCGTAAGAAACTTACTGTTTCTTCCGAAGACAGGTTCTAGAAAGGACCTTGAATCTTACGCCTCCCATCCGCTGGGGGGCGTTTTTGTTTTATAATTGAAAAATCTCTATATTCGCATATTAACTTGTATGCTTATGAACACTAAAGAGAGTTTTGTCATTACCATCAGCCGTGAAATTGGTTCCGGCGGCCGTACCGTAGGTAAAATCCTTGCCGAGAGGCTTGGCGTCCGTTACTGCGACAAAGACCTTATCAAGGCCCTCAGGGATAAATTCGGTCTCACTGCGTATGAGATAGAGAAGCTTAAGGGAGCGAAGAAGATCTGGCTGTCGGATTTCCTTCAGATGGTGACCCCCGTGCCCAAGGCAGTGCTGCTGAATGACCCTGCAAGCGGCTATATCAGGGAGTTCAAGCCGGAAGTTACGACGGATGATGTTTTTAAAGCAGAGTCCGAGATACTTAAGGAGCTTGCCGCAGAGTCTTCCTGCGTGATTGCGGGCCGCTCCGGCTTCTTCGTGCTGAGGGACCACCCCAACAAGCTTGATGTGTTCATCACGGCCCCTCGGCAGAAGCGTATCGAGAGGATTATGCGGAAGCAGAATATGAATTTCGAAACCGCCGAAATCATCGTGGACGACGTTGACAAGATGCGCGAGAATTATGTCAAGCGCTATGCCGGCGTGAGCCGCAACGACGCCCGCAACTACAACCTCTGCATCAATATGGACGGTCTCTCGGAGGAGCAGGCCGCCGATATCATTCTTGCATACATTCAGGTAAAATAGAAAGGTAGGCGCAGGGGGTAAGGTTTATTCCCACGAAAAAAGCAGCCGTTGGCAGCCGGCTTATCGGAGGCCGAAGGCCGACAGAGGGGATAGCGGCATAGCCGCGAAAGGGGATCCGTCCCCTTTTCCCCTGGGGGCGCAGGGGGATAAGGTTAGTTCCCACAAAAAAAGCAACCTTCAACGGTTGCTTTTTTCGTGGGAATTATTGGACTCGAACCAATGACCCCCTGCTTGTAAGGCAGGTGCTCTAAACCAGCTGAGCTAAACTCCCGAAGAGGATTGCAAAGATACTCAAGATTTATTTATTTCCAAAACTTTTTCCCTTCGGTTTCGGCACAATGAGAGGGTCGCAAATCGCTATCATAGCCGGCAGCAACAAGAAAATGACCAGAACCGCCGCCAGCGCACCGGACGCGAGACACTTCAAGATTGTCGCCACAAGCTTGTCGGAAATAATCAGGGACATTGAAAACGGAGCCATAATCAGGATCAGACCGGAAGTCAGGATGGAATGTGTCGCGCCCCTGTAAGCAGCCATAATGGAGTGCGGCACGTTGCATTTCTTGCGGTAATCCCTGTAGTAGCTCATAAAGAGAATACAGTAGTCTATGGTCGCTCCCATCAATATGCTCTGCACGATCAAGTACGACATAAAGTACATCGTATTGCCGCCCAGTCCGCTCGCCACGACATTGGCATAGACCCCGGACATAACGGCCAGGATCAGCAGCACGGGAATCACAAGCGACTTGAAAGTCAGCGCGACTATGATGAATATCGACGCGATGGTCAGCACTGTCAGCAGTATCAGTTCGTTGGGGAAACTGTCCTTGATATCCTTGTACATTATCGATTCCCCGACAAGGTAGTACTCGCCTTTGAGCGAACGCTTGGCAAGTTCCCTGAACCGTTCCACGAAAGAGAACGTCTCCGGTGACTCGAACTCGTAGTCGGTCATAACCACCGCCATCGACAGATGCGGCGAACGCAGGGAATTGATGCCCTTGTCCAGCTGCTTTTCCAGGTCGGTCAGCATAGCGCGCTGCTCGTCGCTGATGAACCGGGCAAATTTCGGGTCCGGAAGTATGCTGTCTTTAATGAACCCGACCATATCGCCTATGCTGATTCTCAACTCGGGATCGTTGTCCGAGCGGCTCCCTGCGTATAAATAGAGCAGGTCGAGATCATCCTGGCTCACTTTCACGCCGGCGGCGGCAAGAGCGCTGCGTACGCGCTTTGAAGAATACTTGCGCCCCGAGAACGCCATTTCCGCAAGGCGCTCCAGCGGCGTGACCACGATTTCCTCTTCCACCTCCGGTTCAGCGGCCGCAGTCGCAGCGTATGCATCCCCGGGGATAGGGGCGGGGGCAGCCACGGAGTCGGCTGATGCCAGCAGCGTGGAATCGGCAGGAGCCGTGAGTGTGTCTGCCAGCGCAATCAGCATCGTCTGAGGTTCGCTGATGGCTGGGCCTGCGATGAATGCGGAGTCAAGCTGCCTGTGGGCCTCCCGGATGAGGGCGATCTGTTCCTTGCTCAGCATCGCCGCATAACGCTTCTGGGTAAGTATCTTGCCGGTGACGAATGTGGAGAGCTCGTGGGGCGACATTGTGGCGGGCTTGCGTGTGCGGCCGGCCATACGGAACACCATATTAATGTACGCACGCTCTATCCCCAACTGCTCGGCTATTTCTTTCGAGCTCATCTGCCTTGTGGCGATTTCGTAGGTGATTTTAGCGTGCTGAGGCTCTTGCGCCGCTTCCGCTGCCTGTTCTTTTTGGGGCGCGGCCAGGCTGTCGGTCGATGCAAGCAGGGTAGAGTCCATTGGGGCACTCGCAAGGGTGTCAATGGGAGCTGCAACGGCCTGCAGAAGCGTGTCGGGGGACTGCGGAATCAGCTCCGCTGCGGGCTCCGCTGCCGCAGGCTGCTCAATCTTGGGCTGCATCAGCTTGCTGGTGATGGCGTCCATATCGAAGCCCTCCGGAATCATTCCCTGCCCGGAAAGCTCGTCCGTCAGGTCCTGAATCTGGTCGAAACTAAGCTTCTCCGTGCGCTCGGGATGAGAGTATGCATAATAAAGAATCGGCAGCAGGGCCGGGTCGAAATCGGAAGTAAGCTTCGAAATCTGCTCGCCCATCTCCCGGGCTGTGTAGCCCTTTTTCATAACGCCGGGGTAGCTCAGGCAGTATTCCACGTGCGTGTCGCGTCCCAAAGTGTCCAGAATCCCTATGACCTGGTCTTCCTCGGCTGTTTCATAGACCAGCACTGAAGGGTTCTCGGGAGGGAAAACTTCTCCGATTTCCGTGGTCCAGATGGAGGAGAAGGCAATCTGGGTCTGCTTCTGAAGAATGAAAGCGCCGATGAACAGCACGATAAACAGTACCGCGAGCGGATACCTGTAGCGAATCTCGAATTTGGCGAGAGCGGTGGCAGGCACCTGAGGCACTTTCTTGGCCGTCTTGGTGATGGCTTTGTCGAAGGTTATGATGAGCGCCGGTAGCACGGTGAAGTTGCACACCATACTGAGGAAAACGCCTTTGGCGAGCACGAAACCCAGGTCGGTGCCTACCTTGAGTTTCATAAAGATGAGCATCAGCAGACTGACGATAGTGGTCAGGGCGCTGCTGAGGATGGAAGGCGCGGCCAGTTTGATGGCCTTTTCCATAGCGCTCACGTTGTCCGGACAAAGCTCTTTCTGCTGCCGGAAGCGGTTCATCAGTATGATGGAATAATCCATCGACAGAATCATCTGCAATACCGCCACAAGCGAGAATGACAGGAAAGATATTCCGGCCATCAGGATGTTGCTGCCCATATTTATGGCTACCGCTATGGCTGTAGTAATCAGGAACAGCAGCACCTCCATAAACGACGAGCACATCGCCAGCAGGATTACGAACACGAGGGTCGCACCCAGTGCAATCATTGGGAACAAATCCGCAGGCATATTCTTTTCCAGGCTCACCTCGACTATGGCCCTGTCTCCGAAATGCTGGTAGATAGCTTGCTTGCAGGCCTTATAATCGTAGCCTTTTGTGAGTATGAACTGGTAGAGGGTGTGGGGGCCTTTCTCCTTTATTCCCAGGCAGGTGAGGCCTCCGGTGAGAGTATTCAGCTCGCCCATCACGGCCTGCTTGTCTATAGGCTCGCTGAACATCACGCTCATCATACTCAGCTGGTTGTCTATGTTCGGGAGCTCTTCGCCTATCTTGTCCATACCTATCTTGATGGGGGACTTGTCGGGCAGAAAATAGCTTATCTCCATTATGATATTCAGCTTGGGAATCATAGCGGCGCACACGACGGCAAGGGCCGTCATTAAGACAAGCAAAGCATTGCGCCACTTCAACAGAAAACCAGCTAAATTCATAATCTTGCAAAGATAATGTTTCTCGCTCAAATTTGGAAATTGTAGCAATAAGTTTTATCTTTGACAGATTTTAAGGGATGAAGAAGATTGCAGCGCTGACAATGGTCAGAAATGACGACTTCTTTCTGGGCAAGTGGATTTCATATTATGGATCTTTGCTCGGCAAGGATAATCTGTTCATTTTTTTTGACGGGGAAGACCAGGCCGTGCCTTCCTGCACCGCAGGATGCCACGTTGAGGTGATTCCCAGGGTGGCCGGCAATGTCAGAGTCTCCGACAAAGAGCGCATCGCCGTGATGTCGCGAAAGGCCGCAGAGCTTTTCAGCAGCTATGATATGGTCATCGGCTCGGACGTGGACGAGTTCCTTATCGTCGATCCATCTCTTGGCGTCAGCCTTCCCCAGTTCCTTTCCGACCAAAAGGTCAAGGGCAACTCTTTCTCCGGCCTCGGATGCGACGTAATCCATAATGTGGAGAAGGAGCCTGAGCTGGACAAGTCCCTTCCGCTTCTCGGACAGAGGCATTATGTGCGCCTTTCTCCGCGTTACACGAAGACATCCGTACTCTGCGCTCCGGTGCAGTGGGGAAGCGGCTTCCACCGCACCCGCAAAGGTGACTTCCGTATCCTGCCCGGTCTCTATCTTTTCCATTTCGGATGCGCGGATACCAGCTTTATAGGCCAGAAGCTCCAGGACACCGATTTGTCCTCACGCGGCTGGGACAGGCACCTTAAAAAGCGCCGCCATCTTATCGACGACCTGCCTTCCCTGGAAGTGAAGAGCTGGGAAGAATGGGCTCCCAAGGCCCGGAAGATTCAGACCTGGGTGCGTCTGCCCTATACTCCCAACAAGCCGTCTATGTTCGGCAAGAAGGTCATCGTTGCCCTGCCCGAGCGCTTCTTCGGCATCGTCTAATAGACTTTTCCTTCGAAATCGCTGTCCGACCACACCAGAAAATCGACGGTAGTGGTGGTGTTGCGGCGCACGGCCGGGAGCTCCACCCGGAACTGCTTCGTCCTTTCGCCTATTTCGCATTCCAGCACCACCCTGGTAGGAGGCGTGCCTACGCTTGTCTGCTGGGAGTCGTTGGGGTAGCAGAACACTTCCGTCTCCGGGTGCTGGGCAAAGACGCCTATGTCGTAGGGCAGGGATGTTTTCGCGCCGGTCTCTATGATGCTCGACGGCCGGAATCCTCCTTCCCGCAGCACCTCCGCGTCCGGATTCAGATTCTCAAGGAAAAGCCTCGGGTTTTCCATACGGACATATCCCTTCATCTTGTTAGACACTTCGCCCAGACGCACGCGCGCCAGAAGCGGCGTAAGGGTAAGCGAGCCGGTGCATCCGGCCTCCAGCGTGCAGGAGCCTCCCATAACGGGGGCGAGGGGATTGTCCTCTACGAAGGCGAACCGCAACTGCTCGGCTCCGTCGAACCTCTCGAGCTCGTTATGCTTCAGCCCTCCGGGAGCGTTGGCCACGGCTACGACAATACGGCCGCTGCCCTTGCCGTAGAATACTATGCTGTCCGGTACCGTCTCATAGCGGCGCTTGGCCAGGAGGTTCTTCATCCCGTCTGAATCGAACATCAGAATGTCCAGGCTCTTTATTTCGGGGGCGTCGTCGGCGATATTGTCAAGTACGCGCAGGCGCACGGTAAAGCGGCTGCTGTCAAGGGCCACCTCTACGGCATCCAGGCCGCCGCTCCCCTCGGGATTGTCCCGGCTGCAAGAAGAAACCAAACAGGCCGGAAAAAGTATAAGCAAGCTGAACAAGAGTAGTAAGTGGAGCAGATTGCTCCGCGGCGGACGCCGGTTGAAGAAAGTAAGGCTCCGGCCTGTTTGATTCCATTTTGTTTTCATAGTGCTGCAAAGCTAAAATGCACTTTTCAAAACTCAATGGAATCAAAAAAATCGTAAATCACTTATTTTTGATTTTTTAAGCAGGGCTGTCCGTACCCCCTGGAATACCGCCGAGCAGCATAGTATATCTTTCGAAAAACAAATCTTTTGAGAAGTGCTTTTCCGCTATTCTGCGGCTTCTGGAGCCGTATTCGGCTGCTTCGGAGCTGCTCAGGGCCTTCAGGGACCGGATTGCGCTGACCAAGCTGTCGTCCTTCCGGGGGTCGAAAAGAAAACCGTTTCCGCAAATGTAGCGGGGATTGTCGCTGACACAGCTGCACAGCACGGGTAGCCCGCTGGCGAGGGCTTCCGCCATAGCGTTGGGGGTGCCTTCGTAAAAACTTGGAAGGCAGAAAGCGTCGGATTCCCGGTAGATTCTTTCTACTTCTTTTTCTGCAGGGTGGATGAAAAAGCGCCCTTCAAGGCCGAGCTTCCCGATGAGGCGGCGGCATTTTGCGCCGTACCTGTCTTCGGCCGCAGCGCCGTACCAGTCGAATCTGACACCCTCGCAGCGGGCGGCGGCCCGTATGAGACCGAGTGCGTTCTTTCGCGGATCCAGACGGGCCGTGGTGACTATCCTCAATGGTCCGTCACTGCGGCCGGGCGCGGCCGGCCGGAAGCGCTCCAGGTCGGTGAAATTGGGAATCGTCCGCAGGCGCTCTTGAAGAGCGGGGCAGTGCTTGCGGATGAATTCAGTCTGGGCGTAGCTGTTGCATACCACCGCATCGGCGTATTTCCGGTACAGGGCAAAGCGGAGCGCATCGTGGGGGAGGTACGAGGTGTTGCAGTTGCGCTCCGAAACTATCACCCGCAGGCCGGGGCACTGCCTCCCCGCCAGGCAGGCCTTGATGTTGGTGCCGGCAAGGAACGAAATGAGGACCTCGCAGCGGCTTTCCCGGAGATGCGCTGCAATGTCGCGGATAAGCCGCAGGTCTCCTTTATCCCCTGGAATGAATGTGTGCGGGACGCCGCTCCCGGCAAGCGTGTCCAGGTAGTAATCTCCTTCCCTGTATGAAAGCACCTCCACTTCATTCCCGCTGCCCTTCAGCATACAGGCGAGGGAGGCGAGCTGCCTTTCGGCCCCGCCCAGACGAAGGGATGCTATCATACAGCAGATTCTCATATATAATAATAAAGTCGGGGCGCAAACTGCGCCCCGACAAAGTATGTTTAAGCTCCGAAGTTGTCGTAGAGAATGCTCTCGGGAGCCACTCCGAGGGAGTCAAGAAGCTTGTTGACGGATGCCACCATCATAGGCGGGCCGCACATAAAGTACTTGATGTCCTCCGGGGCTTCGTGGTCCTTGAGATAGGTCTCGTACATCACGTTGTGCACGAAACCTGCCGTGTACTTCACGCCTGCCGCATCGGCTGCCGGGTCTGGACGGTCGAGGGCGAGGTGGAACTTGAAGTTCGGGAATTCCTTCTCGATTTCGGCGAAGTCTTCCAGGTAGAAAGCTTCCACGAGGGCACGTGCTCCGTAGAAGTAGTGCACCTTGCGGCCGGTCTTCAGGGTCTTGAACAGCTGCATAATGTGGCTGCGCAGAGGGGCCATACCGGCGCCGCCGCCCACGAAGATGTATTCCATATCCTCGGGATCGTCCTTGGGCAGGAGGAATTCGCCGTAAGGGCCGCTGATGGTGACCTTGTCACCGGGCTTGCGGGTGAACACGTAGGAGGAAGCGATACCGGGGCTGACCGGCAGGAGCTTCGGTCCTTGCTCCTTGGGTACGCTGCGGTCGAAGGGAGGCGTGGCGATACGCACGTTGAGCTTGATGATACCCTTCTCACCGGGATAGGAAGCCATTGAGTAGGCACGTATGGTAGGCTCAGGGTTGACGCACTCGAGGTTGAAGAAACCGTACTTCTCCCAGTCGGCGCGGTACTCGGGATCCACGTCGATGTCCTTGAAATACACGTGGTATGCGGGGATGTCGATCTGGATGTACTCGCCGCTCTTGAACTCCAGGTGCTCGCCCTCTGGGAGCTTCACGGTGAATTCCTTTATGAACGTGGCTACGTTCTTGTTGGAAATCACCTCGCACTCGAGTTTCTTGACGCTGAGGGCGCTTTCTGCAACCTGGATCTTCAGGTTGTCCTTCACCTTTACCTGGCATCCGAGACGCCAGCCGTCCTTAATCTGCTTGCGGTTGAAGAAGCCGGTCTCGGTGGGGAGAATCTCGCCGCCGCCCTCGAACACCTGCACCTTGCACTGGCCGCAGTTGGCCTTGCCGCCGCAAGCGGAGGGGAGGAAGATTTTCTGCTCGGCCAGCGTGCCCATCAGGTTGCCGCCGGGCTGTACGTCGAGAGTCTTCTTTCCGTTGTTGATGTCGATTTTTACGGTCCCCTTGGGGGTGACTTTAGCTTTCACGAAGAGGAGCAGAGCCACCAGAAGCAGGGTCACAATGACGATGACCGCGATTGATGCTATTATTGTCTGACTCATATCCTTCTACAGTTGAATGCCCATAAAAATCATAAATGCCATACCCATAAGGCCCACGGTGATGAACGTGATGCCTATGCCCTTGAGGGGCTTGGGTACATTGCAGTATGCCATCTTCTCACGGATAGCGGCAAGAGCCACGATAGCGAGGTACCAGCCGATACCGGAACCGAGAGCATAGACGGCGCTTTCGCCGAAGCTGGTGAAATCTCTCTGCTGCATAAAGAGGGAGCCGCCCAGGATGGAGCAGTTCACCGCGATAAGGGGCAGGAAGATACCGAGCGAAGAATAGAGCGACGGGAGGAACTTCTCCACGAACATCTCGACAATCTGCACGAAGGCCGCGATGACCGCGATGAAGATGATGAAGCTCAGGAAGCTCAGGTCCACGCTCTCGAACTGGGGTCCGAGCCACTTCAGGGCGCCGGGCTGGAGCACGTAGGTGTTCAGCAGCCAGTTGATGGGAAGGGTGAACAGGAGCACGAAGATAACAGCGAGGCCCAGGCCGTTGGCTGTCTTTACGTTCTTCGATACCGCCAGGTATGAGCACATACCCAGGAAGTATGCGAAGATCATATTGTCAACGAAGATTGACTTTACGAATAAGCTGATGTATTCCATAAGGCTCGCGTTTTATTTTTCCTGAAGATCTTTGTCAAACGCCCTCTGTACCCAGATGATGCATCCGAGGAGAATCAGTGCGAACGGAGGAAGGATGACGAGATTGTTGGGGATGTAACCGGCGGGCAGAACCTGGAATCCCAGCAGGGTGCCGCTTCCGAGAAGTTCGCGGAAGAAGGCCACGATGACGAGTATCAGACCGTAGCCCACGCCGTTGGCAAGGCCGTCGAGCAGCGAAGGGATGGGCTTGTTGCCGAGGGCGAAAGCCTCGATGCGGCCCATCACGATGCAGTTCGTAATGATGAGACCGATATAGACGCTGAGCTGCTTGTCGATGGCGTAGGTGCCTTCACCTGCTTTCAGGATCTGGTCCACCAGAATCACCATCAGAGCCACGACCACCAGCTGTACGATGATACGTACGCGCATAGGGATGGTGTTGCGCAGAAGCGAGCACACAAGGCTGGAGAGACCGGTCACGAGGGTCACTGAGAGCGCCATCACAAGCGCGCCCTTGAGTTGTACCGTAACTGCCAGCGAGGAGCATATACCGAGGATGAGGACAGTGATAGGATTGCCCTTCAGAATCGGATTGAGAATGGTTTCTTTAAGTTTCTTGTCCATAATTATTCCTCCTCTGCGTTAGGTGTTGTTCCTACTGCGTGCTCTTCCAGCGCGTGGAAGAATGCACCTATTCCTAAATGCTTCTCATAAGCCTTGAACCAGACGTTCAGCGCCTCGTTCAGGCCCTTGGAAGTCATAGTGGCGCCGGTTATGGCGTCAACTGCATTGGCCGCTCCGCTTGCTTCGGCGTTCTTTTCGAGCCTGAAGGCGGGGGTGTCGCCCCACTCGACCGTCTTGCCGATGAATTTCTCGCGGAACCAGGCTTCGTCCTTGATTTTGGCTCCAAGGCCTGGCGTCTCGGACTCGTGGTCAAAATAGGCGCCTGCGATGGTCCTGCAGTCGGGCTGGAATGCGATGTATCCCCAGATGGGGCCCCACAGACCTGCTCCGTACACGGGGATTGCAATCACGCCGCTCTTGAATACATAGACGGGAAGAGTCGCCTGTCCGCCATCCTTGATGGCTTTATTCTGGGGCTTGAGCCTGTCCACGAGCTCGATATTGTCTTTCGAGATGGAAAGCTCTCCGTTCTTCTCGCCGTCGAGGCCGATTGTGTAAGCCTCCTGGATATTGTCGGCATAAAGTTGCAGGATGCCGGCATTCTTGGTGGCATAGAGCTCGTCGGTCGGCCTGATCTGTGCCGCGCTCATCATCTGGCGGAGGGTTTCGGCCTTCGCGTTGGCATTCTGGGCGGGCCCGAGCTTGCCGGACACGAAAGCGAGCACCGCTGCTACGATCACTACTATGACCGTAGTGTACACTACTGTGTAAACGTTACTGTTGGTGTTCATAGCTATGCGGTTTTAAATTTTTTAGCCCTGCGGGAGATATGTGCTCCGGTGACACAGTGGTCGATGAGCGGAGCGAAGGTATTCATAAGCAGGATGGCGAGCATCATTCCTTCGGCGTAGCCGGGGTTGAAGAGACGCACCGTGATGCAGAGCATACCGATGAGAAGACCGTAAATCCACTTGCCGGTCTCAGTCTGGCAAGAGGTCACAGGGTCGGTGGCCATAAATACGGTACCGAATGCGAAACCGCCGTAGATGAGCTGCATATAGCAGGGGATGTCGGTGATTCCGGCCACCTGGCCGATCCAGCCAACCAGAAGCGCGCCGGCGATGCTGCCGCACATAATCTTCCAGCTGGCGATGCCGGTCCAGAGAAGCAGGCAGGCGCCGAGCAGTATGGCGATGACGGAAGTCTCACCCACGGAGCCGGGCACCGTACCGATGAAGAGGTCCCAGAATCCGGTGCCGTACTGGGCAGAAGCGCCGTCCAGGGCAAGCGGGGTGGCACCTGTGAATGCGTCTGCAACCGCAGTCTCGCCTTTCTTGAATGCTATCCAGCACTCGGAACCGGACATATAGTTAGGGTAAGAGAAAAACAGGAACGCACGCGTCAGGAGTGCAGGGTTCCAGATGTTCATTCCGGTGCCGCCGAAGACTTCCTTGCCGAAAATGACGGCGAAGGCCACGGCGATGGCGAGCATCCACAGGGGGATGTCCACAGGCACGATGAGAGGAATGAAGAAGCCGCTGACGAGGTAGCCCTCGCTGACTTCTTCTCCGCGTATCTGGCTGGAAGCGAACTCGATGCCGAGGCCCACGATGTAGGACACCAGGTAGAGGGGCAGGACCCTGAGGAATCCGAACCAGAAGTATTCGAGAATATGGATACCTTCGCGGCCCATTGCGAGGCCGTGCTGGTAGCCCACGTTCCACATACCGAAGAGCGCTGCCGGTGCGGCTGCGATCACTACGAGAATGAGAATGCGCTTGAGGTCGATGGCATCACGCACGTGGGCGCCCTTGCGGGTCACCGTGCCGGGCACGTGAAGGAATGTCTCAAAAGCATCGACGGTACTGTGGAGCCAGTAAAATTTTCCGCCTTTTTCAAATATCTTGTTCATAGTCTTTTAAGCCATTTCTTTAAGCATCAGGTCAATGCCCTGTGCGATGATGTCCTGGATGTAGTTCTTGCTCGGGTCCACGAACTCGCAGAGGGCGAGGTCCTCGGGAAGGACTTCATAGATGCCGAACTTTTCCATCTTCTCGATGTCGCCCGCCAGGCAGGCCTTCGCGAGGAATACGGGGTAGATGTCCATAGGAAGGACGCGGGAGTAGTAATTGTCGTTCATCAGGAACGGACGGGGGCCTCCGTGGAGGTTGGTGTCCATATCATACTTGCGGCAGGGGAAGAGCCAGCTGAAGTAGCTGCGGTCCTGGCTGAACTGCTTGTAGCGCAAGGGCCTGATCCAGCCGAGGAGCTCTTTTTCGTAGCCCTCGCGGATGATGGTCACCTGTTCGGCGTCACGTCCGAGATATCCGTCGGGACCGACAGCGATGCCGCTGAGAAGGTCTCCGCTGATGATGCGAAGATCGGTGGCGTCGCCGCCCCAGAAAGAGATGAAGCTCTTCATCGGGGTGCCGGGCAGTACGTCCACATACGAAGTGTTGAGGGCTGCAGGTCCGCAGACGGCCACCTTACGACGGATGTCATAGGTGCCTTTGGCGAAAAGTTTGCCGATGGCGGCGAGTCCGGCGAGCGATACTGTCCATACGGTCTCACCCTTCTGGATAGGGCTGATGTGGCTTATCTGCACGCCCACGTTGCCTGCGGGGTGCTTGCCCTGGAAGTAGTGGAGGGTGCAGCCGGTGAGCTTGGCGAAAGCGCTGTCCTTGCGGGAACCGTCCAGACTGACGTGGACGGGAGCGAGGGTTGCGAGTGCGTCGATGCCTCTCTGGACAGCTTGAACTTCACTGCCGAGAGTGAATTCAGTGTCTGCGGCGAGGGGCGCTGTGTTGAACGCGGAAACGAAGATGCCCTTGGGACTCGTGGCGGGGTCGGCCATTGTGCCGTAGGGGCGCTGGACGATCAGGGGCCAGAGGCCGCTCTGGAGCAGGGCGGTCTTGACGTCCGAAGTGTCGAAGTGTACGCACTCGATGGCGTCTTCGGCCTCGATGAGCACGGCGAGGAGCTTGCGCTTTTCGCCCCTGACCACCTCCTTGACGATTCCGCTGACGGGAGCGGTCAGGAGAATGTCGGGGTTCTTCTTGTCAGCAATCACTGGCGAACCGCAAAGCACGCGGTCGCCCTCCTTGACCAGAAGCCTGGGAAGGAGACCCTTGATTCCGTCTGGAAGGACGGCAATGCACGAGGGATTCATCGATTTGCTGACCACAAGATCCGCTGCCCCGCTCACTGGGATGTCCAGACCTTTTTTCAAAACGATGTTTTTTGACATTTTTTATAGGGTTATGATAATTTGCAAAAAAGCGCTGCGAAGATACCACTTTTTTTTGTATTTTTGCCTCATTATGGAGAACAATGTGCGTGCAATTTTGGACGGACTGAATGAGGAGCAGGAGAAAGCGGTCCGCTGTGTTGATGGTCCTGTGCTGATTGTTGCGGGCGCTGGTTCCGGCAAGACCCGTGTCCTTACAAGCCGAGTGGCGTATCTGCTCTCCCTGGGAGTAGATCCTTCGCATATCCTCGCCCTTACGTTCACCAAGAAAGCGGCTGGCGAG
>ONLD01000032.1 GCA_900318565.1 uncultured Bacteroidales bacterium | reverse complement strand
TTTGTTCTCGCGTTATCATATGACTGTCAGTTTGTATCAGTGGGGCAAAGTTACATCCCACTAAGGCAAACTGACAGTCGTACTTCTTCGGATGCTTACGTACGTCTCGTAATTCGTCGCACTGAGAGCCGTGCCGTTCAGGCACTCTACTCCAAAGCGGGCAAGGTGTCAAAGGAATAATGACACCTTGCCCGCCAATCATCTTTTCAGACGCCTGGAACCGCCCTTCCCGGGCAAGGTCCCCTGCTAAATAACACACCTTGCCCGATTATTCGGCATAACTGACGTATTTGGTGAAGTACTGACCCCACTTATCGTACCAAAGAGCGCCCATAAGGTTACCGACAGAGCCCGCGGTCGTTACCACCTTGTCAGCATCGGCTGAAGTTGCAATCTCAGCGACAGTATTGCCATTAACGACTATCTTGCAGCCTTTTTTGACGGTAACAGGTTTTTCGGCTGATCCAAAAGTCATTGTGTTTGTACTGCTCTGGTTAGTATTACGCCCGCCAAGGAAGCCAATGTCACGAGAATGATTGGAATTTATCGTGACAAGTACGGAACATCCTTGACCGAATACTGCGCCATTAACATTTTGAGGCTGGCCAATCAGACCTCCTATACCATAAACCACAGAATTCATTGGCGTGCTACAGGAATAATTAATTACAAGGTTGTCAACCAGAACGTCCTGAATGGTGTAAACCTTAGCGCAATATGCCGCAACACCGCCGACATAAGAACCTTTAATATTCCCTGCAATAGTAATGGTGCCAGACACTTTTCCTCCGGAAATCGGACCGGTACCGCCGGATATTCCACCGGTACGTATAAGCCCGAATCCGTCGGCGATGACTGTTCCTATGCTATTGCAATTCGTTATTGACCCGGTCATACCGGATTCACTGCCGGGCCAGCCTACTATGCCACCTAATGTATTGTTGGAGCGGTTGCTGTCGCAAGTCATCTTGACAGTACCAGAGTTTGTGCAACTTATAATACTGGATTTGGTCTTATCAACCGAGTTATAGGATCCTCCCGTAATACCGCCAGCCTGACTCACGAAGTTTTCTGCCAAAGCAGCATTATGAGCCGAGGTCACCCAATAAGCCTCAACTTCGCCTTTGTTCTCACACTTCTCAATTGTTCCTTGCTGGTTGCCTACAATTCCTCCAATTGTCGCACGAGTATCAGTATTATAATCACTTGCGGCATTGTCTATATTTTTCAAAATTGACCGTACCGTGCCGAGATTCGTGCACTCACTCACGTTGGCATTAAAGGTCAAGCCTGTAATTCCAGCTGCAACAGATGAAACCTTAGTCAAAGAACCTACCACCGCAAGGCCAGTACTGTACCCGCCGCGAAGAGTAACCGGGCCCTTGTTAGTACAATTCGTCACAGCTTTCGAAGAATAGCCTGATATTCCCGCTGCACATACCCTCTTCAAAGGGCCGTCAGCGGCTTCATCGGCAGATTCAGAATATACGAAAATATCTCCTTCATTGACGCATTGATCAATAGTCCCGCCGCAATAACCTACTATACCACAGGCGAAAAGACAATCTATTCCGGAGCCGGGAGTAACAATACCGACCGTTCCCTTGTTCGTGCATAGCTCAAATGAGGCATTTGCAGAAGTATTACCGCATATACCGGCGGCATAGAGGCACCTCGTCATTGTTGCATCAGTATAAGTAAACAAAATATCTCCCTCAAACGAACAACTGACGACTTGGCCTTCTGCACGCCCGGTTATTCCACCAATATACAGATTATTATCAGACGAGACTAGACCAGGACCGGTATAGGCAATAACCGAGCTTGAGGCACAATTGGATATCACGCTTCCGGCTCCTGAAGAGACTCCTACGATTGCACCAAAGTGTCCGTCATAACTGCTTGTACTGCCTATAACCGGAACAGAGATGCTGCCATTGAACGATATATTGTCAACAGCTCCTTTGTTCGTATTGACTACCGATCCGAAATCAGATAATACGCTTGGCATTGATACTGAGCAGGTGGAGTCGAAACTCAAATTCATAACAGAAGCATTCGAAGCAATTACATTAAACATAGGAGCTGCGTCGGTGGTCCAGTTACGAATGCTATGATACTGTCCGTCGAAAATATTTTCAAAGGAAGCGCAGGAGGTGATGGTCTTGCCGGTGAGGTCGAGGTCGTTCACGATGTAGCCGTCGAGAGCGGGGTTACCAAGGTAGCTGATAAGATTGTCTGCATTCTCAATGACCGTGACCTCTGTGCCGCCGGACACGGTGCCGATGTTCTTGCCGCTGCCCTTGGCGCTGAGGTCGATTTCAGCGGCATCGGCGCCCTTCTTGGCGTAAGAAGTACCATCATATGCGAAAGCACGGATACCGTGGTACACCGCAGGATTGACCGCAGCCCAGAAACTCCCTGCCGTACCGGGGAGATTGACCGTCACTGAACGGGATTCGCCCGCTATCGTATCGTCCTTGCCGACGGTGTGGAGAATTACCTTTTTCACGCCGGCTGCCACCTTGAAGCGGAAATAGCTCACAGCGGGGTCAAAATAGAAATTGAACTCCGTGTCGGAGACTTTCTCTCCGTCGGCCGTCGCAACCATCGCTGCCGGGTCAATGGAGTGCGTGCTCGGAGACTGGGCAGGCTTGATGCTGAACTCGTCCGGCGTCGCTCCCGCGGCACTTGCAGGGAACACTGCCTTCGCAGGCACAAATGTAGAAGGAACTCCGTCGGCCTCAAACTTGGCAACGGCAGAGCCGACTGTAGTAGAATTGATTGTAAAGACTATCTTCGAGTTGGAAGCATCGAATACCGCAAGCTGGTCTCCTTCCGCCCATTTCCAGCCAAAGCCGTCGGCGTCATCGATATAGGCCTTCGTGGCCTCATCCATACTTGCGTTGATAGTGACGTGGACCAGTTCGGTGGCGTCAGTTTTTTCCTCTCCGCCTTTCGGTTCATCAATGACCAGCTCTTTAGGAGTACAGGAGACAAGCGCTGCAGCGCAAAGGGCTGCCAGACAGAATAGATTCTTTTTCATAGCATCTCAGTTTAGGAAAGTTCAAGTACATCGTCGTCATCATATCCGCTGAGGATATTGACCTTGTTTTTATTCTCCGCAGGTCCGGAGACACACAAAATGCGCTCAGACGCTACCCGATAAAACCGGCAACAGGGGGGGGTATAAGCTAACTGTTTCATAATTAATTAGTTATATAGTTATAAATAAATAATATCTCCGGCATGGAGGATGTGGTAGTCGCCGCTCACCGCATCAAGCACGAAGACCTGATAGGCGTTGCCGCCGGGATAGACACGGACGACGACGTGCCCGTACCAGGGCTCGAAGTTCTTCCACAGTTCCTCGCCGAGGCGCTCCCGGCTGCCTTCCGTAGTGATATAGAGCTTGCGGGGGGTGTTGTAGGTCATAGGGTCCACCCAGCGCTCCAGGGTCTTGGAATAAGGATGGGTGCGGTTGGAGCACATTTCCACGATGACCTCGGGGCTCAGTTTCTTGAGGAAATAGCCGTTGGATGACTCCTTCCAGCCGTGATGGTCGGGATTCAGCACGGTCACGTGCTTGCCTATCAGATCCGCTACAGGCGTCTCGAAATCACGGTGCTGCGCCTTGAACGACTCCCAGGGACCGCTGCCGAGGTCTCCGCCGTTGTAGTACGTAAACTTGCCATACGTAAACAGCACGACGCAGCTGAACATATTCTCGTCGAAGATTTCCGGGTCTTCATCGTACATACACACGGTCTTGCGGCCCTTCCCGGAATGGATGTAGCCGTTGGCCGCGATGTTGTACACTTCGAAGTTCTTTCGGAAGCTGCGTCTGTCGTACTGCGGACTGAACTGCTTCTTGCTGCCGATTTCAAAGGCCTCGAGGATAGTGCCGCAACTGTCCCTCTGATAGGCGCAGAACGGGAAGTACGCCTCTTTGATGAACTTCTCCCTTTTCTGCATATACTCTTCGGAAGGAATAGGCAGCTGGCCGCAGCAGGCACGGTCCACAATCTTGTTGAAGTGGATGGTCTCCCCCACTTCAGTGACGCCGGCAAGGCGGTATCCGTGCGGGCCGGGAATGGAAATGCCCCAGGTGCCGCAATGATCGCCGTGGTAGTGAGTCAGGTAGAAATAATCCACCGTGTCGCGATGCGGCAGGCCCTCGGAGAAATCGTGGATGTATTTTGCAATCCACTGTCCCGGACGCAGGCTGTCGTTGGGCTGGGCCACGTGCCATCCGGTGCCGACATCGCCGGCATCGGCAAGCATAGTGGTGCCGTCGGGCATCACGATAAAGGAAGCGTCGCCACGTCCCGTAGCGATGAAATGGATGTCAAACATTCCTTTCTCCCATTTGGGAAGGTATTCCTGGGCCGAAAGGCTTGCGGCCAGAAACAGGCACGCGATAATCAAGAAGTTCTTTTTCACCATTGTTCAGATTTAGACATTTCGTAAAGGCTGCGGGGACGGGTCATCGTCTCGCTGTATGTATTTCCATATTCGTCGGTCACCTCGATCAGCACCGGGTTCGTGGCGTTGGAGCAAGTGGCCTCGAACATATGCGCCGTAGCATTTGTGACGAAGGTCATACTGGTGCTGGAGGCGTTCATACGGTAGCAGTTGAAGTGTATTATGTGCAGGGGGTCGTATGCCTCCACGCGCCGCACATCCAGCTTGCCGACGCCGATTTCAGTGATACTGACCTTATAATGCGTGTTCCAGTTGAACACGTTGACCAGCACCTTGTTGTCGCTGCGCGGCTCGTCGTAGCCGTGCACGTATCCTTTGTAGTACTCTTCCGTGACAAGAGTGTAATTGTCCTTCACCTTCGGGCAATAGGTAGCCCTGTCGATCAGGCAGTTGTTGAGGTCATAGGCGCGGAACTGGTAGGAAGGGTCCTTCCCTACCGGCTTGAACTGAGACGTGAAGCTGCCCGGAACAACGTCATAGACCATATATCCGGCAGGCACGCCGTCCTGGCAAAGGTTGGAGCGGCCGTTGGTGTACTTGCCCACCCACCACCAGGAGGCACAGACGGCGGCTATGTTCTGCTCCCGCCGGGTATCGGAGAAATAGTTGGTGTAGCGCTGGTGGGTATGTCCGGAAACTATCTCCAGCGGGCGCTTACCGGCGTAGTTCAGGAGCGCCGTGAGGTCGGACTGCGGCATATTGTAATTGAACCAGGGCCCGCTGTGGCTGGAATCGGGCAGATATGTCCTCGTGCTGAAATGGCAGTGGACGCCAAGGACTATGCGGCAGTCGGACGGGGCGTTCTGCAGGTCGGCGCGCAGCCAGCTAAGTTCGTCGGAAGTGAACTTGGAACTGTAGCTGAGATCGCCGACTGTGCCGTCGGCGCCGCCCTTGTTGGTGAAGACCGTGTTGTCCATACACACATAATGGATGTCGCCGAAGTCGAAAGAAAAGTAGCAAGGCCCGAACGCACGGCGGAAGGGAGCCTCGGAAAGCAGGTCCGAAGAGACATAAGGGTCATTGTCGTGGTTGCCGGGAATCACGTAAACAGGAATGTCGAATCCGGACAACTCTTCCTTGAAAGACTGAGGCTGATAAAGAAGGGAGTACCAGTACTCGTCCCAGCTGCTGTCGCCAAGGCAAAGGGCAACTAGAGGCGTTCCGGAGGACTTGGCCTCGGCCTCCGCCCGCTGGAGTTCGGCCTTGAAGCCTGTGCGGAACTGCTGCACGTCGTTGCTGCTGCGGTTCGCCAGGTGGCAGTCAGTAAAGAATATGGCTTTGTGCGTACCGGCATCAAAGGGCTCAAGCACGAAGTTGTTCATCTCAGGGACGTTCTTGTCTGACCCCACCCTGCGGAAGAACTGAGGAGTACTGCGGTTCAGCGGCGACTTGTAGCCGCGGGGCTGCGAAATCATTACGTAACCGTACTTCCGGGCCGAACTTAAGTAATAGCAGCCGTTTGCGTCGGTCTTGGTCGTCTTAACGCCGTCCGACACGCTCACTCCCTCCAGAGGGCTGCCGGCATTGTCTATCACGCGGCCGTACATCGTGTATCCGCTGCGGGGCTCCACCTCGAAGGTGTCGCGCACGTCCACGAACGCGGTGCCAAGGCTCCGCAACGAGCCGCCGACACAGACCTTTACCTCGTACATACCGCCTATGAAGCCCTGAATCGGCTCTATCGTGATGCCAGAAGCGCTGTCAACGGCCGTCACGCGCGATACAAGTACTTGCGAAGAATTGCTGCGCGAGGTAAAACGGATGTAGTCCCCTACCGACGCCCCGGAATACGGCAGCACGGTGGGAGCATTGAAATTGAGGGTGAAGACGCCGTCGGAAAGCCTCATAGAGGAAATGTCAGGAAGAGCCGTGCCGTTGTATTCCAACGGGCTCAGACGGTATCTGGAAGAGCGTCTGATTTCGAGTCCGGCACGGGCCGACTTGGTCTGGGAGCCTCCATCAGAGTCTTCTATCGTGACGGTGAAACCGCCGGAAAGGGTCCCTGCCGGGACAACGAAGCAGAAAGACCGGGGAGTGTCCTTTTCCAACCGTACCGGAGAAGGGCACTCAAGCGTAAGGGTGCGCTGCTCCTTTGTCTTGTATTTAAGAGCCAGCTGCGGTTCGTCTCCAAAAGTCACTGTCCCGCCGCCCCAGAGCGCCTCTCCCGAAGCGCTGGTAATCCTAAGGGCGCTGACACTGGCCGAACCAGTCAGCTGCACGCAAAGCAGCCCGCACAGGTTCCCAAATTGCAGATGAGCGCCGTCGGCGCTTCGGGCGGCGGCAGGGCTGGCCCCGGGAGCGAAAGACTCGGAGACATACTGCTGCACCGCGGGCAGTGAAACGCCAAGTCCGTCCCCTGAAAGGGACGTCCCGGCAGAGGCGGGATACAAGGCATAGAAGGGCGCTTCGCCTTCGATGCTGCCCCGGAAAACTGCTGAACTGCTGCCGGCGGAGGCGGCATCGGTACTGAATACCGAGCCGCCCGCCTGTACAGCACTGAAGATCTTTATCTCGTCGCCCTCGCTCCACACTACGCTGCCGCCGGGAAGTAAAGCCGTACGGCTCACATCCGGGGTCTCGAGGCTGGCCTCAAAACTACGCTGAGCCGCACCGGGGGCCACAAGTGCCTCAGGCTCTTCCCTGCTGCAGCAGACAGACAGCACGGCGGCGGAAACGATCAAGATAAAGCGCTTATACATAGATTATTCGGAATAATTGAGATTGAAAGTCACAAGGCTTGCCCACTTGGCATAATTGAGCGAACCGACAAGGAATCCGCCGTTGTCGTAATTGATTTTGCCGTCCTGGGTTTCCTTGTAAGAACTGACAATCTGATCCAGGTCGGCCGCGGACTCCACGGACACGGTATTGCCAGTATGATAATTCACTATGGAGCAGCCTTTCTTTATCGTAAGCTTGCTGTCGGCTGCGCCGATGACCATAGTATTGGCCGTGTTGGTGATCCGGCCGGCAATGAAACCTATGTCACGGCAGTGATTCGACTTTATCGTGGCCAGCACGGAGCAACCGGCTCCGCTCTCGAAGCCTGCCGCATTCTGAGGCAGTCCGATAAGGCCGCCGATACCATAGATTGTGCCGTTCATATATGCCTCGTTGGTATAATCAATCGTCAGGCCGTCAATAACGGTGTTGGTCACAGTGTGGCCGGCTGCCTGATATCCGACAGCACCGCCGATGTATCCCTGGTTGATTTTTCCAGGTATCGATATGGTACCTTTGACATAGCATCCGTCGATGGTGCAGGCTCCGCCGCTGATACCGCCGGCCCTGGTCTTGCCAAAGCCGTCGATGATCATTTCGCCGTCGAAAGTACATCCGTAAACAGAACCTGTCTGAGTCACGGCGCCGCTCGAAGGCTCGGAGCCGGGCCAGCCGACGATACCGCCGAAAGCGTTGTTGGAGCCGGTGGCGTCACAAGTGAAGGTCAGCGTTCCGGTATTGATGCAGTTGTTTATGCTGGTGACTTTTTTGTCGGCGGAAAGATAAGAGCCGCCGCTGATACCGCCGCCCTGGGCAACGAACTGCTTGTTCAGTCCGCCTGAATGGCTCGACGTTACCCAGTAGGCATCAACCTTTCCGCTGTTGGTACAGCCATTGGCCGTGCCCTGAAGGTTGCCTATGACTCCGCCTATAGTCGCACGGGTATTTGTATTGTAGTTGGAACCGTCATTGTCGATGTTCAGCAGGGTCGAGCTCACGCTTCCGCTGTTGATGCAATCATTCACCCCAGCATTATATACTAGTCCCGCCACACCGGCAGCGACATTGGACACGACAGTGAGGGAACCTACGCCTGCCTGGCCAGTGCTGTATCCACCGCGCAGCACAATGTCTCCGCTGTTCTCGCAGGTATTCATCTCGCCGGCGCTGTATCCGGCTACGCCTGCGGCACAGGCCCTCTTGAGCGGACCGTCACCCAGCCCATCTGAGGACTCCGACAGCACTGAAATGACACCGGTGTTGCGACATTCAATAAGTCTGGCGCCGGAATAGCCTATGACGCCGCAGGCGAACAGGCAGTCGTTGCCGGAACCGGGAGTCTTGATCGTAATATCGCCGGTGTTGGTACAGGCCTCAAGTATTCCCGTCGCTGCCGCATGGCCGCTGATACCTGCCGCATAAATGCATTTGGTCATAGCGTTGTCGGTAAACTCCACATTCACCTTTCCGGTGTTGTTGCAGAAGCTGACATAACCTGCAGTGCGTCCCATAACCGCACCCAGATAGAGGTTGTGCCCGGCCACAATACCGGGGGCGGACATATCTATGCTGCCGGACGTGATGCAGCCTGTCACGGAACCGCTTTCAGCATTGTTGCCGACCACCAGGCCGAAACGACCGTCCTGCTTGCTGTCGGAAGCGATGGCAGGCACCGAAGCAGAAGCTTCCACGGTAATATTGGAGATGGAGCCGCGGTTGTTCGAGACCACAAAGCCGAAGTTGACGAGTTCGCCGGGGAAAGTCAGTACGCAGTCGGAACCTATGACCAGGTTCTGGAGCTCGCCGCTGGTACGCAAGGTCTCGAGCAGGGAGACGGAACTGACCCATTTGCTGATGGTATGGTTCTGTCCGTCGAAAACACCGGCAAAGGTAGTGGCAGGCACATAGTCGACGCCGGACATATCGATGTCATTTACGATTGACACGGTCTCCCCGTCTTCGTATGCAACGGAGCACTTCGCCCAATCCTGAAGCTCGGCGGCGTTGTGGATTTCAGTAGGAGCAACGGTCGCGCCGGAACTCAGGTCTCCGAGGCCCAGGCAGCCGCTGCGGTCAAACACAGCCGTATTGGGACTGGACTTCACCGCTTTGGAAGCCGTCGTCGCGGAAATAAGGTTTATACCCTTATAGCTTCCCGGGAGGACCGCAAGATAATAGTCACCCGGAGCGAATGCAGCGCCGGCAGATGAAGCCTTGTAGGACAGGGCCGTGAACTCACCCGCGTATTCCCCGGTGAGAGGAGAGAAGCCCATCGCATCGGGCGTGGACCCGACAGATGCGGGCGTAAGGGTGAAAGACCGTACGTCCGTGGCGGTGATGCTTACTTTAGCCAGCGATACCACATTGCGGAACTGAAGTTTGCCTTCAGCCGCCTTGCAGACTGCGACAAGCGCCTTCGGGTCCACTACGGAACCGTCGGGAATAGTCTGCTCAAATGGGATATTCAGATCCAGCTGCAGCGTCTCACCGGTCTGGAGACGGACTGCGGCTTCATAGGGATACACTGCGTAGAAATCGGTGGCTCCGGCACTTACGCTGCCGGTGAAGACACCGTTAGGAGTGCCTGCCCCGGACACGAGCGCAAACTCGGCGGGACTCGCGGAGATGCCGTCGAAGACGGCTATTTTATCTCCTGCGGACCACACCACGGAGAGGCCGTCAAGGCCGGTCTTCGACAGGTTCGAAGCCAGAGCCTCGAAAGACACGCTGACGAGTTCAGCGGAGGGAGCGGGCTGCTGCTCGGGAGCGAACTCCTTGGCACAGGAAGCAAGAATCAGCGATCCGGCAATAAGAAGAAGTACTTTTTTCATAACTCTGGTCCTCCTGTTTACCACTGGAAAGTGCCCTGATCCACAAATTCTTCCGTCATACCGTCGGGGCTGTCGCACAGCAGGGACGGACAGTTCGCCGCAAAGGCGCACTCGGGAGCTCTATACTCCCTGAAATCATTTTTAGTCACCATATTGGACATTGAATGTAATATTGTTGTTGACAAGCGAAAAATCGGAACGGCGGATGTAAGTCTCGAAATTGGACGCGCTGAGGGCCGTACCGTTGAAACTGCCCTTCACCTTGAGAGGTGCGGCGGCGGTGCCGAGTTCGAGCTTGGTCGTGACGGCCTTGTTCTGGCCGATTACGCCGATGAGCATAGAGGCTGCCGAGCCTTCCGGTGCGGTGAGCGCGCAGTCCACCTTGCAGCCTGTATATGTCTGGGCGGTATTGCCAAGGGCTCCCACGAGGGCGCCGATGCCGCCCGCTGCTGATGTCTCAGCACCGGCAAGCTTGATTTCCGTGCTCACGGCGCCGCGGCTCTCGCAAGCGTCCATACTGAAGAAGTTGTTGAAGCCGATTATGCCGCCGACGGAGCAGTTGGCGAGGCCACCCTTGAGCGTGACGGCGCCGTAGTTCTTGCAGCCTGTGGCCTTGACAGCGCCGCCGCTGATGCCGCCGATGCGGGACTTGCTGTAGCCGTCCAGCGTCACGGCTCCGCGGTTGACACAGTCCTTGATTTCATTCAGGCCTGCCGCATTCTCCTTGCCGGGCCATCCCACGATGCCGCCGAAAGCGTTGTTGGACTGGGATGAATCGCAGGTGACGGACACTTCGCCTTCGTTGGTGCAGTTCTCGATGCTCGAGCTCTGCTGGTCGGAGTGGTAGTCGCCGCCGCTGATGCCGCCGACCTGGCCCACGAAGTTCTTGGCCAGGGTCGCGTTGTGCGAAGCGGTAATCCAGATGACTTCCACCTTGCCCTTGTTGGTGCAGCCTGTGATGGCGCCCCAGCTGGAGGACACCACGCCGCCGGTACTCTGGCGGGCCGTCGTGTTGTACACGGACTCGGAATTGTCGATGTTGCGGAACTCGCTGTGCACGGTGCCGGTATTGTGGCAGTCCACGATGGAGCACTTGAAAGCGTGTCCCACGATGCCGGCCACGTTGGAAGAGTATTTGGTTGCGCTGCCCACGGTCTGCTGGGCGAGCGTGTAGCCTGCACGGAGAGTCACGGCGCCGCTGTTGGAGCAGCCGCTCATAGTACCGTCGGCCCAGCCGGAATAGCAGGCGATGCCCGCCACGCCCACGCCCTTGACGGAACCGTCGGCCTTGCCTTCGGCACTCTCGCTCAGGAAGGAGACGGCTCCGGAGTTGGAGCAGTCCGTGATTTCACCGCCGCTGTAGCATACGATACCTGCAGCCTGGCCGTTGGTGGTTATGGAGCCCACACGCACGGACACGGCACCCGAGTTGGCACACTCGAGGGTCTTGGCGCCGCTGTTGGCCGCGCCGCTGACACCGGCCACATAGATGCTCTGGGATGCCTTGCCGTCGATACGCACGTCAATGGCGCCGCTGTTGGAGCACTTCTGCGCCACCGCGCCCTCGCCGGTCGAACGGCCGGCCACGCCGCCGATGTAAGCAGAGCCGTCGGTAGCGGCGGGACCGCTGTAGCTGATGGCTCCGCTGTTGGAGCAATTGTTCAGGGTGCCGGTATTCTCGCCGCAGATGGCGCCTTTCCATCCCTTCGTGAGCGAGCCCACGCTGATGGCGGCTTCGTTCTTGACGTTTTCGATGGTACCGGCATTCTCACCGGCGATGAATCCGAATTTCTCGTCTCCGGCCATCACCAGGCGGCAGGAAGCGTCAAGCGTCAGGTTACGCACGGCTCCGCTGGCTGCGATGCTCTTGAAGAGAGGAGCATTCGAAGTCCAGTTCTTGATGCTGTGGCCCTGTCCGTCGAAAGTGTAGATAAAGTTCTCTACCACAGGAAGATTCACTCCCGAGAGGTCGATGTCCGCACCGAGCCTGTAATCGTTGGCCCCTTCAGAAGCCGCCGATGCCGAAAGGAAGGAGACGAATTTGTCGGCGGTACGGATCACGTGGGAGTTTTCACTCTGCGTCACGGTGAACACGGCGCTGGCGCCGCCTTCCTTGGCGGCGATGTTGATGGTCCCGGTACGCGCCTCGTCAGAGTTGGGAGTCACGGTCACAAGGATATAGGTCCTTGCATCCAGGGCCTCCTCGGCGGTATGGCGCAGGCTCAGCCAGGAAGCGTCTGTAGTGGCTTCCCAGGCGCGGTTGGCACGCACGGCGATAGTGAATTCTTCGCCGGCGAAATCCGCCTCGCGCGAAGTCTCGTCCAGTTCTATCGATGCCGGAGCAAGGGGCTTTGTGCAGGAGGCAAACGCTCCCGCACAAAGGATTGCAAATATTGTCAAAGTTTTTTTCATATCCGTCTCAGTTTTAGTTTACACCGTCCACATAGCCGGGATTCTGGGTAAGGATGTCGGGATAAAGGGCGCGCTGCGTGGCGGGAATAGGCCACAGGTAGTCGCGGGCGTCATCCCACTGTGCGCCGTAATCGTTGGTCGAATAAGCCACGATGTAGCCCTTGTCGCCTTCGGAAAGCACCACGTCCTGCACCTTGGTGCCGACCTTGATCTTGATGCTCCCGTCGGTGGCCTTGTAGAAATTGACGTCCGGCTTGCCGTCACCGGAAGTGTCGTAGTCGCCGAGTCCGGGGATATACACGCCGTACCAGGGCACGTAGTGCTGCAGGCACTGCTTGCATTCGGCCCAGCGGAACATATCCCAGCTGCGGTCAGGCTCCTCGAGAGCGAGCTCGACAGCCCTCTCGCGGCGGATTTCCAGAATGACTCCGGTATTGGCGCTGCGGGTCACGTTGGGATAGCACTCGAGCAGGTACGGATCCGGCTTTGCGTTGGCTGAATCCATAGAGAGCGAAGGCATACCGGCGCGGGCGCGTATCTTGTTGACTGAGATGTCCAGGTCGGCCTGGGTGAGCGTGCCCAGTTCGGCAAGGGCCTCGGCGAAATTCAGGTACACCTCGGGGGCACGGAGCAGTATCCAGTCGGTATCGTCCGAAGAAGATACGCACTTGGCCGCAGCAGGGACGTGCTTTATGGGTTCGTAGCCTGTCCAGGAGTAGAACTCGCAAGGGGTCACGCTGCTGGCTCCTTTCTGCACGTAGCCGGGGCACAGCACGGTCTGAGCAAGCCTGGGGTCGCGGCCGCGCATCTCCTCCACATATCCCATAGTCTGCCAGCCTTCCTTGTCGGTGAAGCGGCTGCCGTCGGCGCACAGGTAGTGGTTGATGAAGCGGCGGGTAAGCGAAGCGCGGCTGAAGTTGACCTGATAGCCGAGGCTGTGGAACACGCTGTACTGGGTGTCGTAGTGGCGGCACAGCACCACTTCCTGGGTGATGGCATTGTCGGCCACGAACAGGTCGCGGTAAGGAGTGGCGCCTGAGTTGTAAAGGCTGAAAGGAGCGGAAGTAGTGAATTCGCGGCCGTATTCGGCAGCCTTCTTCAGATACTTCTCGGAATCGGCCATAGAGTGGTATTTGCGGAAAGTACCTTCAAACAGGGCGGCGCGGCTGGCAAAGCCGAGGGCCGCCCAGCGGGTCACGCGGGTGTTGCCCTGCTCCCAGGCGGCGGGCAGGTTGGCGATGGCGAACTCGAAGTCTTCGAGCACTTTGTCCATCACGAAGCCGCGGTCGTCACGGGCCTTGTACACTTCCTCGTCCGACGAGCCGAGCACCTTGTCGTACCAGGGCACGTCTCCGTAGGTGCGGACCATCTTAAAATAGAAGTAGGCACGGAAGAAGCGGCCGACGGCCTCGTATTTGGTGGCTACGGCCTTGTCGGAGCACTGGTCCAGGTGCTCAAGCATATAGTTGATCTTGCGCAGCGAGGAGAAACTCCAACTCTGGGTGGCGGGGTTGCGGCCTCCCGTCACATAGGCCGAGATGCCGTTGGACATAAAGAAGTCGGTCGTGGAGCCAAGTCCGGCGCCTTCCAGGTTATTGGAATAGAACTGGTTGCTCCAGAGGAGAAGGTCGGACTCCGTCTTGAAATACTTGTCGGGAGACACTTCGTCTTCGGGCATCAAGGTAAGGTTGCAAGCGCTCAGGACGAAGGCCAAAACTGCAAAGAGTAAAATATTCTTTTTCATAAAGCCGACGTTTAGAAGTTGATGTTAAGACCGAAGGTCAGGGTAAGAGGCATAGTGTAACCGGTACCGGTGGTGCCGGACATCTTGCTCGTGATGTAAGTGCCGGAGGCGACTGCAAGTTCGGGATCCACATACTTGGTGACCTTCTTGAAAGGAGACCAGTAGAAGAGGTTCTCTCCCGAGAAATAGAAGCGGCACGAAGAGATGAAGGCCTTCTTGAAGGGCACGGTGTAGCCGAAGGTGATGTTCTTCAGGCGCAGATAGCTGACATTCTGCAGATATCTGTCATTCACAGCGGCCAGAGGGCCTCCGTTGTAGGAAATGATAGGCCTCAGGCGCGGGAAATAGGCATCCGGAGTCTCAGGGGTCCACACATTGTCCTTGTAGTCCTTTGCGATGAAGGTCATCACCGGGTAGCTGTAGAGGTTCCACAGACGGGTGGCTCCATAGACGTCGTCCTGGTTGGCGCTCGGGTACCAGTCGCGCTTGCCGACTCCCTGGAAGAACAGCGACAGGTCGAAGTTGTTCCAGCCGAAGTCAAAGCGCATAGAGTAGTTGTAGTGCGGCAGCGAGTTGCCGATTATCATCATATCGCCAGGGTCGTCCACGGTGCCTGCACCCTTGTTGATATAGCCGTCTCCGTTGACGTCTTCAAACATCATATCGCCGGCCATCAGGTAGCCGAGGCCGCCTCCGGACATATTGTAGATACGCTGGTAGATGTTGGTGGCGCGGTGGATGGCAGCCTCGTAGGCGGCTGCTTCGTCGTCGGAGGTGAAGAGCTTGGGGATATGGTAGCCCCAGATTTCTCCGAGCTGCTTGCCCACGTAGTAGTTGCTGAAGATGCGCTCGGGGTTGTTGAACTTGGTGATGACGGTCTTGTAGTCACCCAGAGTGCCGGTGATGCCGTACTGGAAAGGCTTGCCGCCCAGCTTGAACTGGTCTTTCCAGCTCAGGCTGATTTCCCAGCCGTTGGTGCGCAGGTCGGCGCAGTTCTCTTTAGGAGTCGAAGCGCCGTAAGTGCTCGGAAGGGTCAGTGAGGTGGTAAGCATATCCTTGGTCTGGCGTATGAACCAGTCGCCCGTGAAATTGAGACGGCCATTGAGGAAACTCAGGTCGAGACCCGCGTTCCAGGTGCTGACGGTCTCCCAGGTAAGGCTGCTGGACACAGGGTCGGACACGGAAGAGTACTTGGGCTTTCCGGAATTGTCGAAGAGGTAGGAAAGCTGGGCTGAGGATATGGTCTCCAGATAACTGTAGTCGGAAACCTGCTGATTGCCCAGTGAGCCGTACGACAGACGCAGCTTGCCGTCTGCGAGCCAGTTCTTGGAGAAGGCCATAAACGGTTCCTTGGTGAAACGCCATCCTGCGGAAGCCGAAGGGAAATAGCCCCAGCGGTGGCCTTCGGCGAAACGGGAGGTACCGTCGGCGCGGAAGGACGCCTCGAAGAGGAACTTCTCCATATAGTCGTAGTTGATACGGCCGAAGAAGCCCAGCGTCTTGTGGGCGGTGATGTCCTGCGTGATGGTGTAGTAGGTATCGTCAGTCACCGAATTGAACGTGCTCAGGGACTGGTTGCCCACTCCGAACTGGTCCACGATGAGGTCGGTGGTGCGCCTGTGCTCGTAGTTCATACCGGCAAGGGCCTGGAAGTGGTGCTTGTCGGCCCAGGTGGCACGGTATGTCGCCACCACGTCCACGCTGTGCACGTTGTACTCATAGATCCTCTCGCGATACTCGTCTTTCGAATAAGCGGTATTGGTCACGATGGTGCCTATCTTGTCGGAATAGGTAGCGGCCTGGTTGCGGTCGCGGTAAAGACGCCAGTAGTTGGTGATGTTGTAGGTCCCCTTCAGGGAGAATCCCTTGAAAGGAGTGAGTTCCAGGCTGTTGGACAAAGTCAGCGTACGGTTGTCAATGTCGTGCCTCATATCCGGGTTGGTCAGCAGGGCGCCGCGGCCCTTGCCTATACCGACGCCGCGGATGTCATAAGGGTAGATGACGTAGGAACCGTCCGGATTGGTCGGGGGGAACATAGGGCCGAGAGCCTGGTCCAGCGCGGAGATGGACATAGCCTCACCGGTGGTGCCGGGATAAACCTGGTGCACGCGGTGCATGGAGGCGTTGGTCGTCCACTTGGCCCACTTGAAGAGCTGCGCGTCCACCTTGGCGCGGAACGCGTAGTTTTCATAATGTTCCTTTACGGGAATCGCGGGGCCGCTGAGCAAGCCTTCCTGGTCGTAGTACTTGCCGCTGATGTAGTAGCGCACCGCCTTGTTGCCGCCGGAGACCGAGAGGTCGTGCTGCTGCTGGAAGCGGTTGCTGTTGAACAGGGCGTTGTACCAGTCGTAGTTGCCGTAGTAGTGGTACTGGCCGCTGTCGTCGACCACGACCCAGGGACGGGACGGATCTTCGGTCTTGTCGTACCTGCGGGCTTCCAGGGCCGCCCAGTCAGCTTCGGTGTAGCGGAAGGCGCTGTAGCCGTAACGGGCGTAATAGACCTCATCGACGGCCTTGGCCCAGTCGTAGCCGGAAGTGATGAAATCCGTGCTCGTGGTCGGCTTGATCCAGCCGAAGCTGTTGGAGTAGGACACCTTGGTCTTGCCGGTGGAACCGCTCTTCGTAGTCACGAGAATGACGCCTGCAGATGCCTTGGCGCCGTATATAGCGCTCGCGGAAGCGTCCTTGAGCACGGAGACGGACTCGATGTCGGCGGCGTTGATGTGGTCCAGCGACACGCCGGGCACGCCGTCAATGAGCACCAGAGGAGAGCCGCCGTTGACGGAAGGCACGCCACGGATGTTGACGGAGCTGCCGCCCACAGGGCTACCCGAACTCATTGTAATGTTCATCGAAGGATCAGCACCCTGGAGGGCCTGCATAGCCGACGTCACGGGGCGGGCGTTCAGTTCGTCGCCGGAAATCGAAGACACGGCGCCGGTCACGTTGACCTTCTTCTGCACCGCATAACCGACCACGACCACGTCCTCAAGCATTTCGCTGTCCTCGACGAGCACCACGGTGATGTTGTCTTCCGGGCCCACCTTGACCTCGCGGGTCTGGTAGCCCATAAGTTCCACGCGCAGAGTCTGTCCGGGAGCAGCCTTTATGGAGAAGCGGCCGTCGTAGTCGGTGATGACGCCGTCACGGGTGGCCTCGTTGACCACTGCGGCGCTGATCACGGAAACGCCTTTCTCATCCACCACACGGCCGGTCACCGTCTTCTGCTGGGCAAAAGCGGAGGTGCCTGCGAGCAGTCCCGCCACCAGCAGGACCGCCGCGATGATTCTGTGTTGTAAATTCTTCATAGCCGTCATTTCACAAGTTTGTAAAGTGCCCTGACTTCTTCGGCGCTCATCGGGTTGTCATACAGGCGGGCGATAGCCACCTCGCCGTAGAATGACGCCTCACCCTTGTCGTTCGCGCTCGGGTCGGCACCGATGCCGAACCAGCGGGCGTCCACGCTGGTGTCCATAAATTTGAAATCGCCTGTCGTGTTGACCGAAGCGGTCAGTTCGCCGTCCACATAGAGATTGCAGATGCCGTTGGTCTTGTCCCAGGTACCTACAACGTGGTAGAAGCGGTTCTTCTCGGGCAGGATGCCGCTGTAAAGTTCCTTCCAGCTGCCGCCCACGTGGCACTCGAAGTTGATTTCGCCCGTCTTGGCACGGAAGCACATTCCGGTGCCGCCTGCCTGCGTGGAGGAGAAGGGCTTGACCTGAGTGGCAGTGGCGTCATAGTAGCAGCGGAACACGAGCTCATACGAGAAGCCGTCAGCTATCTTCTGGGCAAAGGGATCGCCGGTCTTGTAAGGAATCAGGTAGTAACCTGCATCCAGGCCGCTCCGGGCTATGGTCTCATTGTTGAACTGGGCCACGTTGCGGCCGAACTTCTCGTTGTACTTGACGGCCACGCTGGCATCCAGACGGCTCGCATCCACGGTCATCCCGAGGCTCGAATTATCCTTTGCGCTGCGGTCGTCGTTGAACACGACATCGAGGATATAGTCGGTCGGAGGAGCAGCGGGGATGGCCTGGCTGACTGATACATAGCTCAGGATTTCAGGAGCCTCGACCGCATAAAAACGGATTTCGGCGATACGGCGGGAGCCGGTATTGTTCTCCGCCGCCGAGAATGTGACGGAGGTCTCGCTGCGGGCGGTCTCGGTAAGCCAGGACTTGCCGTCGTCCAGGTCGTATGCCCAGGAAGACTGGTTGGTGTCCACGTTTACAGTGAACACTTCCCCGTCGGCGCTTACCGCAATGTCCGCGGGCAGGGCATCCAGATATGGAAGCTGCTCCTTCTGGGACACGGTGAACTCGTACTTGGTCTCGCCGCCCATCAGGAAGGATACTTTTCCGGTGCGGGTCGCTCCGGACTCGTTGCTTGCCGCCACGAGCGACACGGTAGTCTTGCCCACGCCTCCGGTCTTGACAGGAAGCGAAAAAGCATCCGACCCGCTGACCTCCGCCTTCCACTCTTCCGTGGAAAGCACCGTAAAGTCAACGGATTGCGCCTTGCCATCTATGCTTACGGCAGTGCCGTCGGTCCCTTCGGGCGCTATCACCCTGAAGATCGGCACCCGCGTAGTGTAGTACTCGGGCACCTGCTTGCAGGAATGCATAGCACCAAGGGCTGCAAGGGCAAGGAGAATTGTGATTGTTCTCTTCATAGCAGTTATTAATATTTAGTAGATGTTGTCATATCATAGAGTTTCCTCGGCCGCGAGACCGTCTCGGCATACTGCCTGCCGAAGCGGTCGGTGACGGTGATGGTCACGGAACCGTCGGAAGTGGGAGAATCGACCTCGAACATATGCGAAGTCAACACGGTGGGGAAAGTCATAGACGTGGAGTTGGTATTCATACGTCTCGTGTTGAAATGCACGACGTGGAGGGGATCGTAGGTTTCCACGCGCCTCACCACCAGCGGCTTGCCTCCTTCGGAAGCGGAGACGGTCCACTTGTCGTCATAGTCGAACACGTTGACGAGCAGCTTGTTGTCGGAGCGCTGCGTGTCGTAACCGTGCACGTATTCGGAGAAGAAAGCATCCGAAATCTTGGTGCCGGACTTACAGTAGAGGCTCTTGGAAATCAGGAAGCAGACCAGCGCCACGATGACAACCGCGAGCGCAACCGCCAGCAGCAGGACTTCCTGCAGTTCCAGTACAACGAGCTGAGCCATGCG
>ONLD01000065.1 GCA_900318565.1 uncultured Bacteroidales bacterium | reverse complement strand
GCTTCACCTGATGGCAACTGACGACAAGGGTTGCGCTCGTTATGGCACTTGAGCCGACACCTCACGGCACGAGCTGACGACAACCATGCAGCACCTCGACAGGTGTCCCGAAGGACGTCACCATCTCTGGATCTCTTCACCTGCCGTTCGAGCCCGGGTAAGGTTCCTCGCGTATCATCGAATTAAACCACATGTTCCTCCGCTTGTGCGGGCCCCCGTCAATTCCTTTGAGTTTCATTCTTGCGAACGTACTCCCCAGGTGGATAACTTATCGCTTTCGCTTGGCCACCGACACTATATCGCCGACGGTTAGTTATCATCGTTTACTGCGTGGACTACCAGGGTATCTAATCCTGTTTGATCCCCACGCTTTCGTGCCTCAGCGTCAATGACGGATTCGTGAGATGCCTTCGCAATCGGTGTTCTGAGTAATATCTATGCATTTCACCGCTACACTACTCATTCCTCCCACGGCATCCGTATTCCAGCCTGCCAGTATCAAAGGCAGTTCCTGAGTTAGGCTCAGGTATTTCACCCCTGACTTGACAAACAGCCTACGCACCCTTTGCCTACGCACCCTTTAAACCCAATAAATCCGGATAACGCTTGCATCCTCCGTATTACCGCGGCTGCTGGCACGGAGTTAGCCGATGCTTATTCGTGATGTACTCTCATCGACGTACGCGTACGTCTTATTGCTCCACCACAAAAGCAGTTTACGACCCATAGGGCCTTATTCCTGCACGCGGCATGGCTGGTTCAGCCTTTCGGCCATTGACCAATATTCCTCACTGCTGCCTCCCGTAGGAGTTTGGACCGTGTCTCAGTTCCAATGTGGGGGACCTTCCTCTCAGAACCCCTAGACATCGTCGCCTTGGTGGGCCGTTACCCCGCCAACTAGCTAATGTCTCGCGAGCCTATCCGTATCCGCCGAAACTTTCAAACAAAGGTCATGCAGCCTCTGTTGTTATGGGGTATTAGACATCGTTTCCAATGCTTATCCCCCTGATACGGGCAAGTTGCTCACGCGTTACGCACCCTTCCGCCGGTCGCCAGGTATTGCTACCCGCGCTGCCCCTCGACTTGCATGTGTTAAGCCTGCCGCTAGCGTTCATCCTGAGCCAGGATCAAACTCTTCTTTGTATATTCTATATTTCTTAGCTCGATCCCTGACTGCTTAATTCCTAAAAGAATTAACGCTCTCGTTGTTCTTGGTACTTGCTTGTACTTATCTTGACAGTCTTTTCAATGAACTCTTTTCAAATTTGGCGCTAAAAAAACCAGCCTCATCGGCTGATGGCCAGACCCGTTGTTCAAACGGGATTGCAAAGGTAATCACTTTTTTTGAATCTGCAAACTTTTTTGCAACTTTTTTCAAAAAAATTTTGTTGTGAAAGAACTTTTCAACCCGCCGTTCTCGAACGGGGATGCAAAGGTAGTCTTTATTTTTTAATTCACAAACTTTTTTCAAATAATTTTAACAAAAAAAATGCGGCCTGAAATATCGTCAGGCCGCATTCTCAATGGTAAATCATTGATTGTTACATCATTCCGCCAGCGGGCATCGCAGGAGCAGCCGGAGCGGGCTCGGGGATATCCACTATTCCGCACTCGGTGGTCAGGAACATACCGGCCACGGAAGCTGCATTTTCAAGAGCCACACGTGCCACCTTCGTAGGATCGATGACACCGGCCTCGAACATCTTTACATACTCGCCCGTGCGCGCGTTATAGCCGAAGTCGGCCTTGCCTTCCTTGATCTTCTGCACGATGACGCTGCCGTCCACTCCTGCATTCTCGGCAATCTGGCGCAGAGGCTCCTCGATTGCGCGGGCAACGATGTGGATACCGGTGGTCTCGTCTTCATTGTCGCCCTTCAGCTTGGAAAGGGCCTCGACGGCACGGATGTAGGACACGCCGCCTCCGGGGAGGTATCCTTCTTCCACTGCAGCGCGGGTAGCGTTGAGTGCATCCTCGACGCGGTCTTTCTTCTCCTTCATCTCGACCTCGGTCGTTGCGCCCACATAGAGCACAGCCACGCCGCCGCCAAGCTTGCCGAGACGCTCCTTGAGCTTCTCGCGGTCGTAATCGGAAGTGCTGGTCTCAATCTGCTTGCGGATCTGCTCCACGCGGTCACGGATAGCTTCCTTGTCGCCGGCACCGCCTACTATGGTGGTGTTTTCCTTGGTGATGGTCACCTTCTCCGCCTTGCCAAGCATATCGGGGGTAGTGTTCTCGAGAGTGAAGCCGCGCTCCTCGCTGACCACCACGGCGCCGGTCAGGGTCGCGATGTCCTGAAGCATCTCCTTGCGGCGGTCGCCGAAGCCGGGAGCCTTGACGGCGGCAATCTTCAGGGTGCCGCGGAGCTTGTTGACCACGAGGGTGGTCAGGGCTTCGCCGTCCACATCCTCAGCGATGATGAGCAGTTCCTTGCCTTCACGGGCGATGGGCTCGAGGATGGGCAGAAGGTCCTTCATCGTAGAAATCTTCTTGTCGGTGATGAGGATGGCGGGATTGCTGAGCTCGGCCTCCATCTTGTCGCCGTTGGTCATAAAGTACGGGGAGATGTAGCCGCGGTCGAACTGCATACCTTCGACCACCTTCACCTCGGTATCGGTGCCCTTGGCTTCCTCGACGGTGATGACGCCGTCCTGGCCGACCTTGGACATAGCATCCGCGATGAGCTTACCTATATAAGAATCATTGTTGGCGCTGATGGTGCCAACCTGCTCCACCTTGGAGTAGTCGCTGCCCACCTGCTTGCTCTGGCCCTTGAGGGATTCGACCACGGCGTCGACAGCCTTATCGATACCGCGCTTGAGATCCATAGGATTAGCACCAGCGGTCACGTTCTTGAGGCCCACGTTGATAATGGCCTGTGCGAGTACGGTAGCAGTGGTGGTGCCGTCACCGGCCTGCTCGTTGGTCTTGGAAGCGACTTCCTTGACCATCTGCGCACCCATATTCTCGAACCTGTCTTCAAGCTCGACTTCCTTAGCCACGGTCACGCCGTCCTTGGTCACCTGGGGAGCACCGAACTTTTTATCGATAACCACGTTACGTCCTTTAGGGCCGAGGGTTACCTTCACAGCGTCGGCCAGTTGGTCAGCGCCGCTCTTCATCTTTGAGCGGACGTCGGTATTGAATTTAATTTCTTTTGCCATAATTACAGAATTGCTAAAATGTCAGACTGTTTGACGATGAGGTATTTTTTATCCTCGACGGTGACCTCGGTGCCTGCATATTTGCCGTAAAGCACTTCGTCGCCCACCTTGACCTCCATAGGCTCGTCTTTCTTGCCGGGCCCGGCGGCCACTACTTTGCCCTGCTGGGGTTTCTCTTTTGCGGTGTCAGGGATGTAGATTCCTGATGCTGTCTTGGTCTCGGCCTCCTTGGGCTCGATGACCACTCTGTCTGCTAAAGGTTTAAGCATAATATGTGTTAATTATATCCAAATAAAGCGCCTCCCAAACCGGGAGACGCTTATAAGAGAATCAATGTCCGTGCCAGTGACAGAATGTCAGTACACCTTCGGATGTCAGCCCGCCATCGGATGTCAGCACCACTCCGGAGGCCGCAGGCCGACAGAAGGGGGAGAGCGTCAGTGCGTCGGGGGAATCCTTTCCCACGTCCCCTGAGGGCGCAGGGGGATAGTAGGTACAGGGTACCGGATCCGGTACCCTGTGCCTCTGAACCGGTACTAGTATCGGTTCAGAGGTACTCCGGCGGTCATCTGGGCGACCTTGCGGCGCACTTCAGACAGCACGGCGGCGTGGGCGGTCAGGAGGTCCTTCTGCTCCACGGTGAGTTCATCCTTTGCGGTCAGCGCCGGCACGGCACGCGCGCAAGAGGCCAGCACGGTGTCGATCAGGTCGGCGATATAGACCATATCCTTCTCCACGAAGCCGCGGGAGGTTATGGCAGGAGTGCCGATACGCACGCCGCTCGTCTGGAAGGGGCTGCGGGTATCGAACGGCACCATATTTTTATTAATGGTAATATCGGCCTTGACGAGCTCGTGCTCGGCGATGCGGCCTGTCACTTCGGGGAACTTCGAACGCAGGTCGATAAGCATCAGGTGGTTGTCGGTGCCGCCGCTGACCACCTTGTAGCCCAAGCGTATGAATTCGGCACACATTGCCTTGGCATTCGCTATCACCTGCTTCTGGTAGGTCACGTACTCAGGCTGCTGCGCCTCGAAGAACGCCACGGCCTTGGCGGCGATGACGTGCTCGAGCGGACCGCCCTGCACTCCCGGGAACACGTAGGAGTCCAGCACCTGGCTCATCTTCTTGACTACGCCCTTGGGGGTAGTGCGGCCCTGAGGGTCGTCGAAGTCCTCACCCATCAGGATGATGCCGCCGCGAGGACCGCGAAGGGTCTTGTGCGTGGTGGAGGTCACGATGTGGGCGTATTTCACAGGGTTCTCAAGCAAGCCAGCGGCAATAAGTCCGGCCGTATGGGCCATATCGATCCAGAGTATTGCGCCCACTTTGTCGGCTATGGCACGCATACGCGGATAGTCCCACTCGCGGGAGTATGCCGAAGCGCCGCCGACGATGAGCTTGGGCTTGTGCTCGATGGCGAGCTGCTCCATCTTGTCGTAGTCCACGCGGCCGGTCTCGGGGTCCAGGCCGTACGCTACTACATTATATAGGATACCGGAAGCATTGACGGGAGAGCCGTGCGTGAGATGCCCGCCCTGGCTGAGGTCCAGGCCCATCATCGTGTCGCCGGGACGCAGCACAGCCATAGTCACCGCCATATTGGCCTGGGCTCCGGAGTGGGGCTGTACATTGGCCCACACCGCGCCGTAAATCGCCTTGAGCCTGTCGATGGCAAGCTGCTCGATCTGGTCCACCACCTCGCAGCCTCCATAATAACGCTTCCCGGGATAACCCTCGGCGTATTTGTTGGTGCAGATGGAGCCCATTGCCTTCAAAACATCATCGGAGACATAATTCTCAGAAGCGATCAGTTCCAGGCCGCCCTTCTGGCGCTCGGCCTCCTTCTTGATCAGTTCAAACAACTGGATATCCTGTTTCATACATTTAAAATTAATTCTCAAATATAAGATTTTTTGTAACTTTGTGCAAATGCGAGACAGGAAACTTCTAAATATCGAACTCGGCCGGGTCAGCCCAGAGCAGTATCGGAGCCTGCCCCAATCCGGTGTGGTACTTATACTTGACAACATCCGAAGCGCACACAACGTCGGCAGCGCCTTCCGTACCGCCGACGCTTTCAAGGTCGATAAAATATGGCTTTGCGGCATCTGTGCCTGCCCTCCGTCGGCTGAAATCCACAAGTCGGCCCTCGGGGCGGAGGACAGCGTGCCCTGGGAGCACCGCGCCGATACGGAGGCCCTGGTGCGTGAGCTCAGGGAGCAGGGCTACACGGTCCTGAGCGTGGAGCAGACGGAGAACGCAACCCAGTTGCAGGACTTCTCCCCCGCTCCCTTCGAACGCTATGCCCTTGTGTTCGGCAACGAGGTCGAGGGGGTGCAGCAGGGTGTAGTGGATGCCTCCGACGGGGCGCTCGAGATTCCGCAGTACGGCACGAAGCACTCGCTGAACGTCTCCGTGAGCATCGGCATCGTTCTTTGGCAGGTAACGCGAAAAACAACTACATAATGAAAAAACTTATCATCATTGCAGCGGCACTGCTCGTGGCCGCAGGGCTCCAGGCCCAGACCGTCCGACACACAATGCGCTTCCAGGGGCAGGAGCGCGAATACTGGCTCTACGTGCCCGATTCCCTCTGTGCCCAAAGGCCCCTGGTGTTTATGCTCCACGGCTACGGCGGCAAGGCAGACGGCTACTTCCCTGCTATGATCGACTGCGCCCGCAGGCACGGATTCGTGCTCTGCTACCCCCAGGGCCTCAAGGACCCCGGCAAGCAGCGCACCGGCTGGAATGTGGGCTACCCCTTCCAGGAAGGCTGGAAGGTCGATGACGTGGCGTTCATCCTCGCCCTGCAGCGCAAGCTCCAGCGTGAGTATAAGCTTAACAAGGCCAACACCTGCTTCAGCGGGATGTCCAACGGCGGCGAAATGTGCTACCTGATGGCCCACAAGCACCCCGAGAAGTTCGCGGCCATAGTCTCGCTGGCAGGCCTCAATATGGAATGGATCTACCGTGAGCTTACTCCCCGCGGCCCCGTGCCCTTCATCGAAATCCACGGCACCGCCGACAAGACCTCAAAGTGGGAAGGCGACCCTGACAACCACGACGGCTGGGGCGAGTATATAGCTGTGCCGCACGCAGTTGCGCGTATGATCAGCACCAACTGCTGCACGCACGAAGTCTGCGACACGCTGCCTAAGTACAAGCCCGAGAGCAACACCGTGGTGCGCCACCGCTACCTGGAGGGCGTAAATGGAAACGAAGTGCGACTCTATGAAATCCTCGGCGGCAAGCACAAGAACGGCTCTGCCGATATGGACGTCCCCGAAGTGCTCTGGGAGTTCTTCAGCGGCTACTTCAAATAGTCTCTAACGGTAATACTTTCCGAAACACAGCCCCAGCGAAAGCGAGGCTGCGTGATACCCTTGCGGCAGCCACAGCCAGCCCGCGCCCAGCATCACGCGGCCGAGGCGCAGCGACGCGCCGGCTTCGAGGCACAGCCCCTGGCGGCTGGCGTCGGTAATCAGGGCCCAGCGCTTCTCGGAATCCTCCCACAGCAGGCGCCGCGAGCCGTACCCAAGGCCGGCGGAGAGATACAGGCGGTCAGCAATACGCACCAAGGGGCCTGCAGTAAAGAAGAAGCGGTCCACCTGCGAGGCGCCGGTGGTCCAGAGCAGAGTGCCGGAGGCCGTGCCGTCGGAAAGCGCGTCATAGTCAGCCGGACGGCCCGTGAAACTGCTCCTCAGGGCAGCGTAGGCGCCAATCCTTGAGCCGATATAGTCCAGCCGCAAGCCTGCCGAAACTTCAGGGACCACAAGGGCCGACGCTGAAAGAGCCCAGCGATACGAAGGCTGCGGGGCCGCTCCGGACGACGGCGGCACGGGGCCGGCAAGCGAAGAAGCCGGAGAGGCCAGAGGCTGCAGGCTGAAAAGCGGCAGGGGGCTCAAGGGCGCGGGAGAAGCGGTGTCGGTAATACTCCCGGCGGCATACATACGCCTTATGGTCTCATAACGGCGGCGCGCCGCAGCCGGCATACGGTCCCCTGAATCCTTGATTTCGTCCTTGAGGGCGGAGAGTTCCCCGAGCAGCGGCACGAGGCGCGAATCCGGGATATCGGCTCCGGCCTCACGCTCCCCCTTCAGGGTGAGGCACATCTTGCAAATACGCTCGAAACGGTCGAGCAGTTCGTCCCAGCCGGAGGCGTCCTCCTCCTGACAACGAGCCTGCACCTGCACTCCGAAGAGCAGGAAAAGCGAAATCAATAGGCGCAGAAAGTGCTTCATTTATGCAAATTTAATAAAATAATCGTATATTTGGATTATGGACGACGAGATATCAGGCTTCGTCGGGGCCGAGCCCGACTTCGGCCCCGCTTCATCAGACTTCACCCTCATCCACTCTTCGGAGGAGGGCTTCTGCGAGTTGTACCGCGGGCAGAGGGACGGGCGCTTCCATACATACAAGTGCCTGAAGCCCCGCTGGAGAGGTGAGCCTCTTCAGGAAGCAATGCTCCGTAAGGAGTTCGAGCTGGGCTATCCCCTGCGGCACCAGGGGATTCGCGAGACTTACCAATTCACTTATATAGAAGAACTTGGCAATTGCATCGAGCTGGAATGGGTGGACGGAGAGCCGCTGAGCGAATTCCTCGCAAAGGGACTGCCCACGGAAAAAGAATTCAGGCGCATCGCGCGCGAACTGTGCGAGGCCCTCGAGTATCTGCACCGCCGCCAGGAAGTGCACCGCGACCTCAAGCCGGACAACATACTCCTGACCCACGACGGTCTCCACGTCAAGCTCATCGACTTCGGGCTGTCCGACTCCGGCACTTCAGCAATACTGAAGTCGCCTGCCGGCACGCGCCGGTATATGGCCCCGGAAGTCGCCGCCGGAGGGGAAGCCGACGCGAGGAGCGACATCTACTCGCTCGGCGTCGTGCTCTCGGAGATGACGAGACGCCACAGGGGCGTGGTGCGCAGATGCACCCGCCGCGCCCCGGAGCAGCGCTTCCAGAGCGAGGCTGAAGTCTTACAGGCGCTCTCCGCAGGCAGATGGAAATGGGCTCTTGCCAACGCCGCGGCTGCCGCAGCGGTGATATTGGCAATTATGCTACTTCACCGCGGCAACCGGACGCCCGCCGCCCCTGAGCAGAGCGTCCCGCAGAAAGACACCGTAGTCGTGTATATGCAGCCCCCGAAAGACAGCAGCGCTCCGGCGCCCCGGAGCCGCAAGAAAGCCGCCCCCGGGAAGCACGATGAAGTGGACCGTATCTTCCGGCAGGCGGCCGAGTTGTTCGAAGAAAAGCTTTAAGAGCCTACCACCAGTTTATTCAAGCCGTCCTTCTTGCCGGCGATGTAGGAAGGGAGCGTCTGCCCGTCCCTGTACACGGCAGGCACGAAGAGGGGCAGGCCCTTGAAGAATCCGGAGACTTCGAAGCAGTCGCCTTTGCGCAGTTTGGAATTGTAGCTTTCCGCTACCTCCCAGTTCTGGGCGCCGGTCTTGCGCAGCCGTACCAGCCGGTCGGGAGCCCATCCGAGAGTCAGCTGGCCGCCCTCAGGCACGTCGGAAGCGGAGACGAAAGTAGCATCCACGTATGCGGAGTTGTCCGTGTACTCTCCCAGCATCGACAAACGGAAGTCCTTGAAATTCTTGTAGCCCAGGAAACGGGACAGCACGTCGAGAGTAGCCTCGCGCGGGGTAGTCTGCTGGGACACGTAGCCCCAGAGGCGCTTGAGCGTGGAGACGGACACCACTTCCTTGCATTCGTATTCAAGCAGCGCCGAGAGCACCCTGAAATCGTTGGTGCAGTCAAGCGGACGGCCGAATTTCTTTTCTACTTCCCCCAGCAGCGTGCTGAGCTCGGGAATATCCTTTCTTTCCATTTTTAAGGTTTTTTCCAGTTCTGCGGCATCTGCTGGTAATCGTCCAGCGTCAGGCAGCCGAAGAAACACAGGTAGTATTTTTCTATAGGTACGAATTCTTCAGGGTAGGCGCCGCGCTCGTAGAGGTGTACTTTGGCGCCTTTTATGGCAGTTGCGGGCGACTCGCCCCTGAGAGAAACGCAGTTCATAAACGCCCCTTCCACGCTGCCGAGCCCCCGGCAGGGGTCGAAAAGGGCCGCCGGGAGCGACTCCAGGGCGCTGCAGCCTGCAAACACGGAGACGAAGCGCTCGAGCTCCGGGCTGCCCTGCAGCAGGTCGGCAGGGACGGTGCGCAGCGAGCTGCAACCAGCGAAAGTCTCCTGCATTTCGCGGGCGCCCCGTATCAGCTTCGCAGGCAGTGTCTCAAGCGCCGTGCAGCCCTTGAATGTCTGGCGCAGGCTCTCCGTAGCGGGCAGAAGACCCTCGGGAAGCGAGTGCAGGAGGGTGCAGCCTTCGAACGTGCGGGAGCAGTCGCAGCCGTCCGGCACGTCGTCGAATATTCCATTGGGAAGCGTCCAAAGGGAGGTGCCGGAAAACGCATCCCGCAGAGAAGAGACGTTGCTGAATGTCCCCGGGGCGGGAGCGGCGAGCGATTCCAGACGCGTGCAGTCACTGAACGCACAGCTGAGGTCCTGCAGACCTGTGTCGCCCCAGTCAAGGACGGCTTCGATGGTACTGCAGTCAGGCAGGCCGGAGGTCGAGAGCGCCGTCACGGTGCCGCTGATGCTGACTTCATAGGCAGTCGGCTCCTCCATCCAGGCGGGAGCCTTGGCGGCAGAGGCGTCAGGATAGGAAGTGGGGCCGCTGTAGGCGTCCGGGACTTCGTATGTATGAGACACATAGCCGCTCGCGAGCGAACCTATGCCGAAATCGCCGGTGCAGGCTTCCCTGCTGCCGTCGCCCCAGTCGATGACGCACTTCACGCTGCCCCGAAGCGGCAGGTACACAGCGCCGTCAGGTCCAGGCGCCACGCGCAGCACCATCGGAGCGCGCCCCGAACCGTTGTCGGGCGCCGCATAGGAAAGAGGTTCCGAGAGGCGCTCCACGCGGCCGTTACCGATGTAGAGGCGGCAGGAATATGTAGCCCCGCCGAGGAGACTCTCGATGCTGACGGTAAAGCTCTCGTCGGAGTCCCGCGTGCCCTGGACGCGCGTCCAGAGGGGGTCGGCGGCCTTGGAGGAGGGGCGGACGAGGGTGCCGGCGGTCTTGGTGCCGGCGGTCTTGGTGGCGGAGGATTTGGTTCCGGCGAAGGTCTTGGTGCCGGCGGTCTTGGTGGCGGAGGATTTGGTTCCGGAGGAGGTTTTGGTGCCGGCGGTCTTGGTGGCGGAGGATTTGGTTCCGGCGGAGGTTTTGGAACCGGCGGTCTTGGTGCCGGCAGTCGTGAAATAGAGGCCGAAGTCCGAAATCTGCGCCATCGAGCTGACGCCACAGTGGAAAGTCACCACGCCCGGCACGCTCTCGTCGATGCTGATTCCGCTGAACTGCGGCACCAGAAACCCATCTGGCGAAGGATCCTGAAGGCAGGAGTGCAGCGAGCCGAGCATCAGCGCCGCCGCAAGAGCCTTGAATATGAACCTCTTGAGTCTCACAACGCAAAAATAGCAATTCTTTCCCGTGCTGTCAATGTCGGGACCGGCAAAATGTGTTCAATTAGGTCCACGGGGGCCTTGACGGATGCCGCTCAGCCCAGCAGCACGTCCAGGACCATCATCAGCGCGAAGCCTGCAGCGAATCCGACGGTGGCGATGTTGGAATGCTCGCCCTGCGACGCTTCGGGAATCAGTTCCTCCACGACGGCGTAGAGCATAGCGCCGGCCGCGAACGACAGCAGCCAGGGCATCATTCCCGTGACCGCGGACGCCAGCAGCAGCACGAGTGCGCCGCCCACCGGTTCCACCGCCCCGCTGAGCATTCCTACGGTGAACGACCGCATACGCGAGTTGCCTGCAGCCCGCAGCGGCATAGAGATGATTGCGCCTTCGGGGATGTTCTGAATGGCAATGCCGAGAGACAGCGCCAGCGCGCCAGCGAGTGACATAGTCGAGCCGCCGGCAAGCGCGCCCGCTATGGCCACGCCGACCGCCATTCCTTCCGGGAAGTTGTGGATGGTCACGGCCAGGGCAAGCATCGTCGTGCGGGACAGCGAACTGCGGGGGCCTTCCGGACCGCCGGCCGGGTGGATGTGCGGGGTCAAGTGGTCAATCAGCAGCAGGAACGCGAAGCCCGAGAGCATACCGCCCACCGCGGGCAGCACCGCGCCCTGCGACATCTCCATAGACGGAATGAGCAGCGACCACACCGACGCCGCGACCATCACCCCAGAGGCGAAGCCCAGCAGGGCCTTCTGCAGCAGCGACGGCATATCCCGGCGCATAAAAAACACGAACGCCGCCCCCAGCGCAGTCCCCGCAAACGGGATAAGAAGGGCAATGATAACCGACTCGTCCATAACTGTCCGTCCCGCCGCAGATTTTGTGCCCTGAGCGCCTCGGGGTTTTCGTGACTGACGGTCCACGGCTTGGACCCTCAGTCACGGCCAACGGCTTCCGCACTACTGTGGCTGGCGATGCCGGACCGGAATTGCCATTTTCAGGCCCGTACAGCGGTCTTTGGTGGCTCACCGGCCCGGTTTTAGCTTTTTCAGGCCTAACTGAGGGTTTTACTATGCTAGCGGGACTGAACCGCCGCAAATTCTGCGTCCTGAGCGCCTTAAGTGTGCTATTTAAAATGGACAGAACTGAGCCTGGCGCAGAAAGACCGGATTGAAGCTTCTATCTTGCGCACGGTCTTTCTGGACGGAGAACGGTAGCCGCTGATATAATGGCCCAACTGCTTCTGATTAATGCCCGTGATTCTCTCCAGCCCGGCCAGGCTGAAAGCGAAGGCGTATTCCTGCAAGAAAGACGGAACGTCGTAAACAAAGGAGAAATCGGCCTCTTCAAAAGCCTCTCCGGACTCTTCGACAAAAGCCTTCATATCATTATATCCGGCCTGGAAATCCGCTTCGGCTTCTTGCACCGTACCCCCGGTGCCGATTATTCCATAAGGATAATGAGAATCATTGACATAGACAGAATAACGTCCGTCAGTCCCCCGCTCTATTACTGCTGACACTTGTTTCATAGTCTTCAAATGCTTATTCCTGATCTTCTTAAAATGTCCCTTAAAGTCCCCGGTTTGACTTCTTCGGAGTCGTGGTAACTTGTTTCAAAGAGTTGTCCAGTAATCGGACTTCTCCATATAGGGTGAGACGAACCGTTACGGACGATGTAGCACCCAGATTTCTTCAGTTTTCTGTGTAGTTCTGAATATTTCATAGTTTTCGTCTAGTCGCTGCAAAGATAGCAAAAGTTCTATCAAATTGCAATAGCGCTACTCTGTATTTTTTTTCAGATGCGCTAGTACTTGCTGCCCGCCATCTGCCAAAGAGGGCTTCCCGGTTTTCCAGGAAGCCCTCCGCGGTTGAGGCGGTCGGCAAGCCACTCGTTGAATGCTGTTCGACCAGCCGGTGGCCGGGCCGGCCGAAGCGTCAGTTGGAACCGTTCCAGTTCTCGGTGCCGGGATCGATGGAGATTTCAATCTGCTCCTGGTCGGGAGAGGTGTTGAGGGTGAGGTCCACGTAGTGGCAGTAGCCCGGACGGAAGCTCAGCGAGTACTCCAGCAGGTAGGCTATGCCGCCCATCGTGAGTTCGATGAGAGGGGTCCGCTTCTCGATGTTCTGGGGCACAAGCACGGCCTCGAACCTCTCGTTGCTTATCTTCTTCATCGTCAGCGTGTTCTTCGCCCCGAAAGCGTCCTTCTCCACGGAGCCCTTAGCCCAGTCCACCTTGCAGTCGGTGACGGTGTTGTACACGTGCGCCACGATATCGTCGGGAATCGCGCCCTCGAAATTCTCTCCCGTCTGCACGCGCACCACCAGCTTGCTCATCATATGATGGAACGCAAGGTTCACGGCGCCGGCGCTACGGCTGACGTTCTCGGCACTTGCCCACATAAGGTCAGAGGCTTCATAACCGCCCAGGGTCTCGCCGCTGCGGGCACTGTTCTGGTCCACGGCCACAGAGAAAGGATACTCCTCCACGGAGCCGATTTCAGGCTGATAGGGATAGAAGGCATAGAAGTCGCAGGCTCCGTCGGCCCAGTAGAGCGGGCGGGAGGGAGTCCAGGTCGTGCCGTTGAAACTGAGTTTCTCGTTATTGAGCCAATTGCCGCCTATCTGCAGGGGCATCTGCGTGGCGCCGTCGTAGGCCACGGCATAGAGGCTCACGGCATCACCGTTCTCGAAGCCGGAGGCAGTGGCCTTTGTCTCCGGGAGGGAGAAACGGAAGCGGATCTGGCCGTCAGAGGCCTCGGGAGCCGCTTTGTTGCAGGATGCGAGCGCAAGGAGCGCAAGGGCTATATATAGTATCTTTTTCATCGTCTGGTCCTCCTTTATTTTACGTTAGGATGTTCGCCCATATACACCACGGAGCCGTGCTCCGAGCCGCGGTTCCAGAGAGGGTCCACGCCGAAGGTGCGGTCAATCTGCACCTGGGCTCCGGCCTTGGTGCCGACTGCATTGCTGTCGTGCGCATAGAAGTCTTCAAGGCTGAATTCCTCGCCGGCGCAGAACTTGATGCGTTCCACGATGGCCTGACGGCTGATGGCTGAGTAGTAAGGGATATTGTTGTTCATACAGGAAGTAGCCTCCGAGCGGTAGATGCCGCGGCTGTGCATATAGCCGCCCTCAAACATATCCACGTAGTTGGAATACTTGGGATGATAGATGAGGTGCGCCCAGGGGACCTGCTTCATATCTCCGTTCATCGAGAGGTTCTTGTACCAGCCTTTGGATTTGTATATTCCGTAAGAAGATGTATCATCATCTCCCTGAGGGTGTTCGCAACCGTCTTTACAATCACAATTCTGGATGTAGGCATTGTGGTAGATATACTCGTCAGCGAGTTTGCCGAAGCCGTGGCCGCCGGCCTCGTGCTGCACGATGCCGCGGAAATCGTAAGGATAAGGATCAGTACTCACAGGACAGCAGGCAAGGGCAGAGCCGTCACCGTACATATAGCATATACCTTCGTAAGTGGATGCGTTCATAAGCAGAATCACAAGGCTTTTGCTGAGGTCCATCGAGGCATCGGCCTTCTTTGCCCAGGCAAAGGCATCATCAGGCTTCTGGCAAAGAATTCTGTTCTGGGTAAACACCGTGCCGAACTTGCTGTCCTTGACTGTATTGACCGTGCCGATGCCGCTCTCGTCGCTCATAGCCGTCACGGCATAGACATTGAAATACTCCTTGTAGCTCTTGTACGGCTCAAGGTCGAAAAGGTGATTGTAGCCATCTGTGGCATTGGTGGAGAAAGTGCCCTTGGCTATATCCTTGGCGTCATAGCTTTCGCCAGTAAATACGAAGTCGATGCCCGGGCCCTTGCTTGCAGTCTGGAGAGTCTGCACGTGGCCGTCGGGATAGTCGTAGTCATACTGTTCCACATCGAATGTGAAGGAGCAGTCCTTATCGTCCAGTTTGAAAGTCACCTGGCCGCTTCGGCCCTTGTAGTTTTTGTATGAAGGATAATTGAACGAGCCTTCATTGACTTCAAAGGTATCGCTGGTCCTTGCCATATCGGAGACGCTGATAGTGATGTCGGTCTTGCCGGTGCCCGACATAGGACTCACCGTCACCCATTTGGGTAGGGTCTCAGTATCAACGCTCCAAGTGAAGTTTGCAGGAGCACGAAGAATATATGTGCGGGACTGGGCTCCGTTGAGGGCTCTCATACGCGGGCGGCTAAGGGAGAAGTCATAGTGAGCCGCGATGCGCTTGAAATCGCCCCATCCCGGCTCAGTCTGATATCTGATAACAGACTGCTCAGGGACACCAACGGTGAAATTGTCTTTAGCTACGCCGTCAAAAGCTCCAGATCCTATGCTCGGCGGCTCTACGGCATCACAAGTAATTGATGAAATGTTATAGCAATTGTTAAATGCTGAAGAACCGATAGTCTGGATTGAAGAAGGAAGAGTAATTGAAGGAATCTGCCGGCAAGAAGCAAAAGCGTCTTTACCAATAGTCAACAGACCTTCAGGGAATACTATTGGTTCGCAAATGCGGTTATTACCATCGAACGCGCGCTCTCCAATGACTTTCAATGTAGAAGGCAACTCTATTTGAGAAAAAGAATTGCAGGTAAAACAATAGGTTGGGAGTTCAATTACGCCAAACGGTATAACAAGATTACCTTTGAATTGGCAACCATAAAAGGCCCATTCTTGAATCTCCAACACATTGTTTAGAATTAAGCTTCCGGAAAAATCAGTGCTGGCAAATGCTCTCTCGTCAATGTGTCTACACTTTTCGGGGATCACCAAATCTCCTTGAAAATGGCCAGTATTACAGAAAGTACGACCTTCTATTCTTTCTATATTATCTGGCAAGCTAAGCCGCCCGCTGAAATTGCCACATTCATAGAATGTCCAGGAGCCAATTGACTTAACGCTTTCCGGGAAAATCAAATCTCCAGTGGCGGCTTTACATTGATAGAACGCTCTGTAACCAATATCTTCCAACGCATTTGAAAATTGAATACTGGCTATATTTGTAGCACTAAACGCATTATAGCCTATGCTTTTAACATCGTCCGGCAAAATCAGCGGACCAGAAAGAGTCGTACCGGAAAAAGCACTATTACCTATTTCTGTAACTTTTTCAGGGAATACGAAGTTAACAAGACTCTTCTTACTATAAAATGCGCCTCCAGGAATAACGTCTTCGCCCCAAGTCTCAGTCGCGACAATCTTTGCCTCCTTCATATTGATGGACTCCAGAATGTCCATATTGTCGCGCATATAATAGAAGTCATCGGCATTCACCTGCCCCGTCACCTTCAGGTTCCGGATCTTCGCGGGATTCTTCCCTGCGGCCGTGATGGTCTCTCCGAGCGTGCCGGGAGTCTCCACGTTCACCACAAAGTACTGCCTCGCCTCGCCCCCGTGTGTGTTCCTGTCCTCTGTCCAGTCCACGATAGCCGTGCTGCCGAGCACCAGCTCATAGTCCCCTGCCGGGGTCTTCTTGTTCAGCGTAATGCTGACATTCAGTTGCTTGCCGGCCTGGTAGCTTACCATCTCGCTCTGCTTGAAAGAGTAGGATACGCCGTTCAAGGTGATGGCGAACAGTTGCGTGCCGGCCGCGACAGTCTGAGGGATGACCACGGCCCTGAAGGCTCCGTCCTCCTGCGGACACATCACGATGCCGTCCAGCTGCGGCTGACCCACAGGGGTTGCCTCGCCAGTGCGGAAGTTCAGCGTAGCCTTGCGGGTAGTGTTCGTAAGGATGATGCTCTTGCCAAGGGACGCAAACTCCTCCTCCCCGAAGCCCGTGCCCTCAACGAGCGTTACCTGCACGGCGGAGAGCCTGTGGCTCAACGGGATGCGGACCTTCGATTCGCTCGGCGTGATATCCACGGCCTTGCCCCACAACCAGTCCGAGGCCTCGTAGCCGGAGAGGGCCGTCTCGGTCGCCGCGGCGCTCTGGTCCTTCTGCACTTCGAAGCCGCTCGCCTCAACGTCGCTCACGCCCGCTTGGTAGGGATAATATACATACAGGTCGACGTGCGTATCCACGTTCTTGTAGTACACACCCTTCATCGGGTTCCACTTGTACGCGCTCTCGTCGAATACGTACTTCACGTTATCGGCCTGGTTGCCGCTGGCTTCCAGTGTGCCGGCGACTGTGTTGCCCTCATTGTAGTTGACGGCGTACAGGCCCACGGCATCGCCGTTCACGAAGCCCTGCGCAGTGGCTTTCGTCGCCACCTGGGAGATGGAGCCGTCGATGTTGAGGGGAATCAGGTTCCCCTCATCTGGCTGCGGCTCGAACACCTGCTCCTTCGAACACCCGAGGAGCATCGCCGCCGCAAGCGGAAAAACAAGATACTTTTTCATTCGCTATGTTGTTTGTGGTTAATAATCATCTAGTCCGCTGAGCCGCCTATGCTGCCGCCGTCGCCCCAGTCCTCGAGGATGAGGCCCATACTCTGAGGGACCTCTGTCCAGGTGTTGCAGGTAAGGCCGCCAATTGTTCCGGCCAAATAATTGCCCGATGGCGTCTTTTTGCACTGATACTCTTTCCTCTCGGAATTCAGGACGCTCACGGTTATCTCCACGCCTTTAAGATTGACAGGAGCAGAGACAACAAACACATAGAAAGGGGTTGATCCGTCGGAAGAGACTGATTCCAAATCAATTCCCAGCTGATTGTGGAGAGTCTTTCCGATTATGCCAGGAGTATCCGCCATCAGGTCAAACCATCCGTTGGTCACGAACACATTGGTCGGAGCAGTCACGGCGAGTTTGGTGTAGGTGCCTTCAGGGAGAGTGACTTTTGCGCGGATTATGCAGCTCATGTGATGATAGTTGAAGCCAAGGCTCTGGCCCTGGAGCTCACCCTTCGAGTACATAAAATCGCACTTGCCGATATGGCTGCTGGAGGAGGCTCCCGTCTGCTTCTGATTCATATAAGACACCGGAATCCTGTTTCGATTCAGGTAGATATTGCCGATGAACGGATAGTAACTGTAGTAGGCCTCAGTATTCAGGAGGCCCCATCCGCCGCCGTCAAAAGCCATACTGCTACTGGCTTCAGCCCCGGCTGCAGCCGTGAAGTAAATCTGGCTGCCCGTGGACGGGAAAACTCCGGCCGTATCTGCAGCAGACCAGATAAAACTTGTGGTGCCATCCACCAGACTAGTCTTTGTCCCCGGGGCCCCATCTTCAGCGAGCGTGAAATCATCGGCCGTAAAAGTAACCCGGCGGATTTCACCGGCAAATTCTGCCTGCTTGGTGCAAGAGATGGCGATTGCGGCTCCCGTTGCAAGGAGAATTGCTATACGAACACTTATTTTCATATTCATCAGTCTTCAATTATTACCCAGTCATCTCCTGTTCCTACGGGCTTGGACGTGATCGTGTCCAATATACGATGCCCCGGAAGAAGTTCAATTATCCGGGTCTCGGGATCAATGTAAGTTTGTTTTTCCATATTTATTCAGTACTTTAGCTTCAGTTAGCAACGCCAGCGGTCAGCACGCATTTGTGTGCTGGCATAGTTAGCTTTCAAAAGTAAAGAATAATAGGCGGAACACTGGTGACCATTTAGGTCCATTTAAGCCACCCGAATCATTATTCGACGGCATCCTGGAGCCGACTTGTGTATTTGCCAAATCGAGAATTGTTTTTACCTAGGCTATAGTTTATACCCGATGTTTGGAGAGATAAGCGCCTCAGATTTGGTATCAAAACCTTTACAGAGTACTTTGTTTCTTAGGAAACGGTACTCTGTATTTATAAAGATGCGCTTACCCTTAATCCCACCCGGCCAGGTGGATGGCTTCCTGGTCGGCCCAGTGACCATTGCGGAAGCAGAAACGAGAATCGGTAATCGGGGCAAAGATGGAATAGCCCCGACGCTCGTATAGATGTACCTTTTGGCCTTCAACAACCGTGTAGGGAGACTCCCTTTCCAGGCCGCTCACTCCATGAAAACACCGTTTGAAACTATTCACCTGCAAGGCATTGTCAAATAGTGACACCGGCACACTTTCAAGTCCGGTACAGCCTTCAAATGCGCTTTCAAAGGTCGTCACCCTGGCAAAGGAGCCTATGGGGTCGGCAGCGATACTCTTGAGTGTTGCAACCTTATAAAAAGCATGGTCCATCGAAGTCAGACCAAGTTTTCCCCAACGGTCAACCGAAATAATTGTAACATAACCAGACATAGATGCCGGTGTGCTCATCTTCGACACCTTACCTTTAACCCTGACAGTATACTCTGTAGGTTCTGAGCAAAAATAGCGATGATAGAATGACAAGTTATCCACACCTCCCTCAATCTGTGTCGTTATACTCCTTCCCCGTCCATCCCCCCAATCAACATAGCAATCCATCTCACCCATAAACGGCAGATAAACACTAAAATCATTGGAGGCACTCGCAAGTACCCTGAGCACCATACAGTCTGCATTCGAAACCGACAGTGCCTCCTGGACTACGGTCAAGGACCCGAGCACGGAGCCCTTCGGCGACAGCACATCTATTATCCCGGTCCGCTCACTTGTAGAAGGATTTGAATCCACGGCCACATTAAGTATACACTCTTCGTAGGAAGAATGCCAGATGTTGGCTTGCAGCCAATCATACTCCTCCCTCTCCTTCACAGTCAGAGGGTCAAGTGAACAACTGATCGAAACTTCATACTGCCGGAATGCGTCAGCGAATGCCCTGACAACAGATGTCTCCATACGGAAAGCTTCTGACGGTTGGCAGATTGTGACAGTGATACTGCAAGAATAATGGTTATCCTTAAGATACTCGTCCGAGAAGTTCAGCTTCACGTCTGCAAAGCGATTCACATCACTGTCATTGGCTCCAAATCTCATTTCGATGGTTCCCTCGAGGCCACCGTCGAAATGCGTAATATACAGCCAGTCGGAGGGCCCGCTGCCATCAACGGTAGACTTCGTGATATTTGCTTTGAAAGGCGTATTCGACTTATACCTCAAGGTGATTGTCCCCCCTCCTGTGTCCACATTGAAAAAATCTCTATGGGACATTATAGGAATAGCCCTTGGCTCATTATCAGGGCCCCACGCCGTGAAACGAAGCGGCTCGCAATTAATAAGTTTCACAATAGATGCTCCGGATTCCGTACTGGCCATCACAGTGACGGTACCTCCTTCAGAATCTTTGGGCATCGTTATACTGACCTTCCCGGTATTGCCGCCACCCGTAGATATGCTGGCCGATATATCCCCGTTCACCAGTACCGAAACATAAACGTTGTTACGAGAAGTTCCGGTTATTTTATATGGAATTATTTTAGTAAAGCCTCCCGGAATCACGAGGCCCTCTTGAGGAACATCCAGGACCAGGCCTATAGGAACATACTTAGGAACAATCAATACGCTACCGTCTGCCAGCACCAAACGAACACACTCTTCGTCGGACACGTCAACCATACGGAAAAAACTATCGCCGTCTTCTCCGGTAGCCTTGCCAAGCTTTGTCCAGGTAGCTTCGTTATCGTAGGAGATCCACCAATATCCATCTTCTATTTTGAGTTTCGGAGCCACTGCATCTGCACCATTAGTCCCTTCCGCCCGTACTTTTTCTCCGTCAGGGCTAAGCAACCACTGGTCTCCAACTGTCCAGTAATATACTCCGTCTGTGTCGCGCTTCACACCTATCTTGGTGGTAAAGCCCAAAGATGAATAAATAACCACGAGTCCACTCTTGGAAAAGTTGAGAAGCCAGCCGACCTGCACTCCGTCCTCAATGAACGGAGATGTGGAAACCAGAAAATCGTTTTCCTGTATGGCGGATATGATACGGCTTAAGGCAGATAAATTGATATTCAGCTGCTTGACCTGCTGCTGCAAGGCGCTGAAAGCTGTCCAGGTGGGGATGCGTAATACCGTACCGTCGGAAAGGGTTATCACAACATAATCCGGATTCGAAGTGTCAACGCTGCGGAATGTGACACCTTTGCCGGCCGTCTGTGAGGAATTGTCTCCGCTTTTCACGGAAAGGCTTATGTGGACAGTGCGTCCATCGTCGAATGTCAGGGTATAGCCGCCACCGTCCTCATCAGGAACGACAGCCAACACATAGCCACCGCCATCTATCTGCCGCGCAAGCTCGTTAACTTTCTGCTCAAGTTGCTCAAGCTCTCCCTTGCTTGCACACGAAGGAAGCACTGCAAAAAAACACAGTGCAAAGAATAGCCGTAAAAAGAAGCCTTTCACGCTCATACCGTAAAAGTACGTAATAAAAAGGAGAATCGCAAAATACGATTATGTTCATCAAAGTCCACAACCCAACCCTGAGCCACCTGGGTTCGCGAAGGTTGCGACAAAAACGACGAAAAAAGCAGCAACACTTGCATTCATCATGGCCGCAACGGCGATTTCGGCCCTTTCCTGCCGCAAATTTTGTGCCCTGCGCGCCTTTGCCGGCGGGGTTTTCGTGACTGACGGTCCACGGCTTGGACCCTCAGTCACGGCCAACGGCTTCCGCACTACTGTGGCTGGCGATGCCGGACCGGAATTGCCATTATTAGGCCCGCACAGCGGTCTTTGCTGGCTCACCGGCCCGGTTTTAGCTTTTTCAGGCCTAACTGAGGGTTTCGAACCCGCCCATTGGACCCGGCCCTGTTCTGCCCGCCATCTGCCAAAGAGGGCTTCCCGGTAATCCAGGAGGCCCTCCGCGGTTGGAAAGGCGACAGTCTATGTTGCCGTCTCGCCCAGTCATTGGTCTTGCTGACTATGTGGGTCACCGCTGCCACCAGCTTCCCTGATTAGCTCCGGAGGACAATCGTACATAACCTTGGCGTGGTTGGTGCGAATGAGTTTGCTTTCGAGGCACTGCCCTGTGGCGGAGTCAAGCACGTTCCTGAAGACTTGGCCGTTGCGATACACGACTCCGTCCTCTCGTGAGAAATACTCGTTCTCTGCGTGAATATGGAACGAATGGGCCAAGGGAGCGATTGCGCGCAACTCGCCGCGGAGGTATTCTCCGTCCACCCAAAGTTTCAATTGATAAGTGTTGCCTGTCAGATTCTTAAAGCGGTAGTCCAGATAGTTGTACGATATGCTAGTCCCGGTCCCGAAGGGAATCTTCCGGCCGAAGTCCGGAAAAAGGTCCAGGCCGTCGTGATGGTGGTGCTCCGTGATGGTAAGCTCGCTGTGCAGGACCATCCAGTGGATTAGGTTCGACAGCTGGCACAAGCCGCCGCCGACTCCTTTTGATGGCTTTCCGCGCTCGATGGTCAAACCTTCTTTATACCCTTTCCGCCGGGTTGTCCGCCCGACAAGCCTCCATACCGAGAACACTTCGCCGGGGCGGATAAGGATTCCGTCAATGCAGGAGACGGCAAGGGCAAGGTTTGTCGCCTTGTTCTCCTGCAGCCTCATATCGACGCCACCAAGCCTACGGCGTATCAGGGAACTATGCTGATAGACCACCACAGGAAGGAGACCTCCGCTACGCTCCCTGGCAAATCTCTCTTTCCGCAACAGGTCGCTGAGGTGCCGCTTGAGTATCCCCTTCTCCACTGACAAACGGTATGTTAGGGGGGATATTTCACAGAAGAGTTTTCGGGGCATTATTTTTGCGATTACAATTTCATCGGTCAATATTATCTGTCAAATATACAAATAATTCCCGTTCACAAAAAATGAGGGTGACTAATAAGTGATTATTGGTCACTCTCTTTTTCTATTTTCAGGCCCAAGGCCATTTGATCAATCTCGTCCACGGAAAAGGCTGGATTTGTGG
>ONLD01000035.1 GCA_900318565.1 uncultured Bacteroidales bacterium | reverse complement strand
GACTGGGTCACTACCCCGAGGCCCAGCGGCTACGAGTCGCTGCACATCACAGTAAAGAACCGCCAGGGCGCCTATCTCGAGGTCCAGATACGTACAAAGCGTATGGACGACGTGGCGGAAAACGGCCCCGCAGCCCACTGGGCATACAAAGGCATCAAGCACGAAGCGCTCACCGACCGCTGGCTGCAGAGCGTGCGCGACTCCCTGAGCCACCCCCTCAGCGCCAACCCGGAAGACCTCCCCGCCCCGCCGGACAAGGAAATCTTCGTATTCACCCCCACGGGCGAGCTGCGCATCCTCGCCACCGGCGCTTCGGTGCTGGACTTTGCGTTCAGCATCCACTCCGGGCTCGGAGCCCGCTGCACGGGAGGCCGCGTCAACGGCAAGGCCGTGCAGCTGAAAGAAAAGCTCAAGACCGGCGACATCGTCGAAATCCTCACCCGCAAGGACCAGCGCCCCAGCCGCGACTGGCTTTCCTGGGTAGTGACGTCCAAGGCCCGCAACAAGATAAAGCTCGAACTGGACGCACAGGAGCGCAAGCGTGCGGCGGAAGGCCGTGAAATCCTCGAGCGGCGCCTCAAGAACTGGAAGCTCGAATTCCCCGACGGCCTGCAGACCGAGTATATGAAGGCCCACAAGTACAGCTCCGTGCTGTCGTTTATGGCGGCAATCTCGAAAGGCGAAGTGGACGTGGCCGACATCAAGGCCTACATACTCGAGAAGACGGCCGAGCGCCGCGAAGAGCCCGTAGCGGAAGCCCCCGTAAGCGAAAAGCCCCTGCAATACAGCGGCACCGGGGAGGACATACTCGTGCTCAACGCCAAGAACGTCAAGGGCCTGGACTACAAGATGGCGGCCTGCTGCAACCCCGTGTTCGGAGACGACGTATTCGGCTTCGTGACCCGCAACGCCGGCATCAAGATCCACCGCATCTCCTGCCCCAACGCGGCCCGTCTGATCGAGCGCTACCCCTACCGCATCCAGAAGGTCATCTGGCAGGACACCGCCTCCGCGGGTTCGTTCCAGGCCACGCTGCTCGTGACCACTGAAATGGACCACCCCGTGATGAGCGCCATCCTCGACGTGACCGGGAATTTCAGGGTCTCTGTGCGCTCGCTGTCGGTATCCGAGAACCCCCGCAACGGCACGATGGAAATCACCATACGCCTGCTTGTCCCCTCGAACCTGGAGCTTGACAAAGTCATCTCGCAGGTCGGGAACCTGCGGCAGGTGCTGAAAGTGAAGCGGCTGTAGTTTTAGTTAAAAATTCCTAACTTTGCACCTCATAACCACGAGCAAATGGCTGAACAGATTAAATACACAGACGACAACATCATCACCCTGGAAGGCGTTCAGCACATCCGTATGCGCCCCGGTATGTATATCGGACGCCTCGGCAACGGCAACAACCCGGGCGACGGTATCTACGTGCTGCTCAAGGAAGTAGTGGACAACTGCATCGACGAATTCGCAATGGGATTCGGCAAGCAGGTGCAGATCCAGATCGAGGATGGCGAGGTCAGCGTACGGGACTTCGGCCGCGGCATTCCGCTGGATTCGGTGGTGAAAGCAGTAAGCATCCTCAACACCGGCGGCAAGTTCGACGACAAGGCGTTCAAGAAGTCCGTAGGCCTCAACGGTGTGGGTACAAAGGCGGTCAACGCCCTGTCGGAGCGTTTCTACGTATGCTCCCACCGCGGCGGCGAGTGCTCCTGGGCAAGGTTCGAAAGAGGTGAACTGAAAGACAGCGGCAAGGAGCTGACAAAAGAGAAAGACGGCACCCTCGTGCGTTTCTACCCCGACCATATGATGTTCGGCGACTTCCATTTCAATATGGACTACGTCGAGACTATGGTCAAGAACTACTCCTATCTGAAGCGCGGACTTACCCTCGTGCTCAACGGCGTGTCCTACAAATCCGAGAACGGCCTGCTGGACCTCGTCAACGAGAATCTCTCCGAAGAGCCGCTCTACCCGCCCATCCACCTGGAAGGCGAAGACATCGAAATCGTCCTGAGCCACGGCAACGCCTACGGAGAGAACATCTCTTCCTTCGTCAACGGCCAGAACACCCGCGACGGCGGCACGCACCTCGCAGCCTACCGCGAAGCTATCGCCAAGACGCTCAAGGAGTTCTACAAGAAGAACTACGAGCCCGCCGACTGCCGTCAGGGCATCGTGGGAGCCATCAGCATCCAGATTCAGGAGCCCAACTTCGAAGGCCAGACCAAGACCAAACTGGGCTCCAACTATATGTGGGAAAAACAGACGAGAGACGAAAAAGGAGCCCTCAAGACCGACATCGGCCCGACCATCCGCAGCTTCGTCAACGACTTCGTCTCCAAGAACCTCGACAATTATCTCCGCATCCACAAAGAGATAGTGCCGGTCATCGAGGACAAGATAAAGGCCTCCCAGCAGGAAAGGGAGGAAATCTCCGGCATCCAGAAAAAGACGCGCGAGCGCAACAAGAAAAGCAACGTCTATAACCGCAAGCTGCGCGACTGCCGCTACCATTTCTGCGACAAGGTGACAGAAAAAACACAGGAAAACATCGAGCGTTCAAGCATCTTCATCACGGAGGGCGACTCCGCAAGCGGCACCATCACCCAGGCCCGCAACGCCGCCTACCAGGCAGTGTTCAGCCTCCGCGGAAAGCCCATCAACTGCTACAAGGAAAGCCGCAAGAAAGTGGCTGAAAACGAAGAGCTTAACCTGCTGGTCAACGCTCTCGGAGTCGAGGACGACCTGGACAATCTCCGCTACAACAACATCATCGTCGCCACCGATGCCGATGATGACGGTATGCATATCCGTATGCTCGTGCTGACCTTCTTTATGAAGTACTACCCCGACCTTATCCGCCGCGGCCACGTCCACATACTCCAGACCCCTCTCTTCAGGGTCCACAACAAGAAGGAAAACCGCTACTGCTACTCCCCCGAAGAGAAGGAGAAAGCCATCGCGGCCCTTAAGACCGGCGTCGAAATCACCCGCTTCAAAGGTCTGGGAGCGAGTTCTCCGACTTCATAGGAGAGGAAATGCGCCTCGATCCCGTGACCCTTGCCGACGAGGAATCAATCGCCGACATTATGGACTTCTATATGGGAGACAACACCATCGACCGCCAGAGATTCATCTGCTCCAACCTCCGCAGCGAGCAGCAGCTCGAAGACGTCAATATCTAATCCGAACTGGAATCCAGGATTTCAGCCAGATCCCGTACCGGCCGCTCCGAGTAGCGGCTGAACGTGGCGAGGCACAGAGGGCAGGCCGTCGCAATGGCATCCGCCCTGCTCGCGTACAGGTTGTCCAGGGACTTGCGGGTCATAGCTTCGCGGTCCTTGAAATCCAGCGTGAGGCTGCCCAGCGACCCGCCGCAGCATATGCTCTCTTCCCGGCTGGCAGGCGCTTCGGCAATGCCGGCGGCCTGTCCGAGGAGACGGCGCGGGGAGTCGTAGATTCCGCAGCCGCGGCCCAGTTCGCACGGGTCGTGATACACGTAGCAGATGTCGCTCTTGGAGAGCTTTAGCCTGCCCTGCTGGATGAGTTCGTTGAAGTAGTCGGCATAATTGACCACTCGCACGCCGGGCAGCGAGTAACGCTCCGTGAATATCTTGTAGCAGATGGGACAGCTCAGCAGCAGAGTGTCGGCGCCGCTGGAAAGTATGATTTCTTCGTTCTTGCGGATAAGCCCGAGGGCGGCATCTATGCGTCCGGCGGTCAGCAGGGGGCGTCCGCAGCAGAGCCCGGAATCCCTGTCCATCCACACGAAGTCCACTCCGGCCTTACCGAGCACGGAAGTGACGGCTTTGCCGATGGAAGGAGTCAGGCGGGTCATACAGCCTGAGAAGTACAAGACCTTGCCGCCCCTGGCCGCTTCCTTGAGGCCAGAGACATCGAGGCCGGAATAGTCGGGAGTGAGCCCATAGCGGCGCGCAGAGCGCTGGGCCACACGCAGCTTGGGGCCCTCAACGCCCACCTGGCAGACCGCCTGGCACTTGCCGCAGAGCAGGCACTTGTCGGAAATCTCCTCTATGCGCTTCTCGTTGCCTCGGCGTATCTGGCGGTTTAGATACACGGTGCAGTCCTTGATGTTCTTCTTCTGCACGCTCATCGGACAGGCGTCGATGCACACGCCGCAGCCTGGGCAGCTGAGCACCTGGACCTTGGCGAAGCCCTTGCGGGGGTGCCGGATGCGGAGTCCGGCATTGCGCATAGGGATGAGCATCATCTCGGCCGGGATATGCATATAGCGAGTAAACGGCAGCACCACCATAAACACGCCCAGGACTATGCTGTACGCCCACCAGGTGGGCAGCATATTAAGGTCGTTGCCGAGGAACTGCCGGAACACCCAGTTGGCGGGTATGGTCAGGAAGGAGCCGCCGCTGATGTGCGCGGTGAAGCTCTCGGCCAGCAGGCGCAGGGGGAATATTGCCCACAACGAATACAGACCCACCCTGTCAAGGGCGCTGGGCCGCGTGGTGCGGCGCATACCGAAGATGCGGGAGCGCACGCGCTTGATGACGGCGAGGGTGATGCCGGTCAGTATCAGGAGCAGGAAAAAGTCCATCAGGAAGAACAGCACGGCGCCTCCTATGGTCGATTCATTCTCGGCTACGAAGTAATTGAAGAATATGGGATAATACAGCAGCCGCACCCTCTCGGGGCAGTAAATCATCACTTCTATGTGGCCCAGCAGGATGATCATAAACCAGCCGAAAGCGATGCTGGAGTGCATAAAGCCCAGCATCCTGTTGCGCTTCCAGAGCTTGACGTGCAGCAGACAGTTTGCAAAGATGTCCCAGATATTCTTGAGAGCAGTCCGGGGCGTAACCAGCGAAAGCAGGAACCTGCGCCGGTCTTCCCTGGAGAGCTGGAAAAGTATGCGCACTATTCCGAACAGGCAGTAGCCCAGCACGAAAATCATTCCTATAAGGAACGGAAGCACGAATGGGTCGAACCCGCTGGCAAACCTCTCCCTCATTTCTTCTCATCATATATGCGGCAGAGACTCAGGATGAGATGCCGCGTGTTAATGCCCCTGGGGCACACCATAGTACATTTGCCGCAGAGCATACAGGCCTGCAGCATATCGGATACGTTTTTCCCTCTCTGGAGGTTCAATATGACTTTGCGCACGCTCATCCCCGACCAGGGACCGGCGGTGCAGGTGGAGGTACAGGAGCCGCAGGCCATACAGGTACGCACCCCGGGCTCGAGCGCTTCGAGCTTGCGGTAGAGGCTCAGATCCACCTCGTCCAGCCTCACGGCGGAACTCCTTGAAAGACCGAATCCGAAATCAATCATTGCCGCTGAGGTAGTTATGGATGTCAAGCGCCGCCGCACGGGCTTCCGCCACGGTCTCCGGCACGGTCTTGGTCCCCGTGCAGGCACCGGCGAAAAACACTCCGGGACGGCTGGATTCATTAATGCGGTAGATGTTGTCGCGGCTGCGCAGGAAGCCGTCCGAATCCACGGAAGCCCGCACCATTGCGGCAAGCGAAGAAGTGTCTTCGTTGCAGAGCATACCTGCCATCAGCACGAGCAGGTCGGTTTTGAGTTTCACCTGGGTGCCGGCAAGCGTGTCTTCAGCCTTGAGCATCACCTTGCCATCAATGTCTTCACTCACTTCCGACACGCGGCCGCGCACGAAATGCACGCCGTAGTCCCTCTGGGCGTTGATATAGAAGTCTTCGTACTTCTTGCCGAACAGGCGCAGGTCCATATAGAAGCACCAAACCTCGGCTTGCGGGAACTTCTCCTTCATCTCGATGGCCTGCTTGATGGCCGTCATACAGCACACCTTGGAGCACTGCGGGTTGCCGGCCTTGAGGTCACGGGAGCCGACGCAGTGCACGAATGCAATCGTGGAGGGCTCCTCAGGAACCCGCGGATCGGCCCCGGTGCGGAACCACTGCTCGAGGTCGGCATTCGTAATCACGTGGTCGTAAACCCCGTAGCCGTATTCTTCCTTGCGGGACGCGTCGAAGAGATTGAAGCCCGACGCAATCAGCACCGCCTGGCAGAGCAGTCCGGTGCCGTTGGAAAGCACCACGCTGAAGCCGTCCTTGAGACGGTTCATAGAAGCGACCCTCGTCTTGAGGTACACATCTACGCCGTCCAGGCCCTCTTCCATCTGGCTGATAAGGTCAGAGGCGCTGAGCATATCGGGAAAGAGCTTGAACCATCCGGCGACGTGTCCTCCCAGATGGTCGGACTGTTCCACGATCACGGGCCTGTAGCCAAGCCGGTAAAGCTGCTTGGCGGCTTCCATACCGGCGACTCCCCCGCCGATGATGAGTATATTGCGGCTATCCATCAGTTAAAAGCATTTAAGGCGCTGGGGCAGGCCCGGCCGGAGTATTTCTTCTTTATTGAGTCCCAGGTACTTGGCCTTGGGATCGTACTCGATTCCTATCTTGTCAAGGAAAGGCTCCACGGCCACCTGGTGTATCTGCAGGCCGAGGTCCCAGGGGTCGATTCCGAGCATCAGGCCGGCGAATTCCTCATAGGTGAATACGGGAATTCCGAAGCCGCCTTCGCCGTAGGTCTTGCCTGTCTGCTCCGCGATGACGTACTGCCAGCGGTCCAGGAAATACGGGCAGCCGGGGCAGTTGGTGATGATGGCATCGGGCCTGTAGGGCTCCATCGATTCGAATTTCTTATGCGTATTGGACACGCTGTAGCTTCTGTTGGCCTTGACCAGGTACTGCCGGAAGCCGAAGCCGCAGCAGTGCCGGCGCTCGGGATAGTCAACTACTTCCCCGCCCCAGGAATCGACCATTCCGCTGAGCACGCAGGGGTACTCGGCGCCGCCTATGCCTTTGTGCGGGAACATCTTGGAGTAGTGGCAGCCTATGTGCTCCACGATGCGCAGGGCCTTGCCGGTCTGCGCGTCCACGAGGCGGTACTTCGCGCGCTCCGCGATTTCATTGCGGAACTTGTACACCAGGTCGCTGGCGTGGGCCACATACTCGGGCTTCTCGAATTCGCGCCTGGTGGCTTTCCAGAGATTCTCCCTTATGCGGGCCTCCAGTTCGGGGAATTCCCGCCAGGTCTCAAGGATTTCCGTATAGTTTCCGAAAGATGTGATGCAGGAAGTCACGAGGTTCTTGTAGCCTGCCTCGGTCATCAGGGCGAACTGCCGCGCCACTATGGTCATCGCCGTCTCCTGGGGGATGGTGTCGCAGTGATACGCTATGCCTCCGCAGGTAGTGTGGTGCTCGGTCTCATAGATGTCCTTGCCGAGCAGGTCGCGGCAGATGTGGAGAAAATATTTCTCGGATGCCGGGAAGAAGCTCTGACGTATGCAGCTGCGCACGTAGAACCACCTGTCGGAAGGTATTTCCTTCTGGTAGTCCGACCATATTTTCTGCTTTCCTTGGTATATCATCGCTTAATCTTCACTGTTAAAATGCCCCGGGGAGCAGTGGTTGAACGTATAATCGGTATATTCTTCGATACTCATACCCATCTCGGCGGCCTTCTGCCGGGAGTATTTCTCCACGAGTTCGAGACGTTCCGTGCCTCCGGTGACGTCGTAGATGGCCTTCAGCTCATCAAGGTCCTCCTGCGGAATATGCCTCAGGACACCGGGCCCCTTGCCCTGGTAGTTCGCGCCGAGACGGCCATAGACTTTCTCTTTGTTGTCCAGCACCCACTCGAATACCGGGCCGGATTCAGGGTGGTCTTTAAATTTAAAGGTAGCCGGGTGCACGCAGTAGCCGTAATTCAGGACGTTGCCGTTGAGAGCCTTCGTGAGGGGATATATCTGCCTGCCCTTTTCTGATTCGGTGAAGAAGCCCAGGCGTATGCTCAGGTCCCTCAGGGCCATCACCACGAGTCCCGGGCCGTTCTTCCTGGGGCAGCGGGTCACGCAGCTCATACATTCGCCGCAATACCAGATGGTCTCGCTCTTGAGGAGGGCCTCGATGGCATCGTTGTCCCTGGTCTGGACGATGGAGACGATTTTCCGGGGATCGTAGCGGTAAAACTCCGCAGCCGGGCATACTGCGGTGCAGGTGCCGCAGTTGATGCAGGTATGGAAACCTTCCTTGAAACGGTAATCCTTATTTAATTCTTCAAAATAATTCATTGTTCGTTACGTCTTCTGCCGGCCTGTACCCTCCGGAGCCCTTTTCCCAAATTTTATGGGCTCCGGAGGGTACAGGCCGGCAGAAGAACCAACAAATTTAAAAAAAGATTGGTAAATCCCAAAAGAATAACTATCTTTGCATCCCTTTTTAAGGGACTAACAATTATTTACCAAATCATTATGATCAAACAGTACGAAACCGTTTTCATTGCAACTCCCGTTTTGTCTGACACCCAGATGAAGGAAGCGGTTGCCAAGTACACCGATCTCATCAAAGCCAACGGCGGTGAAATCGTGTACGAAGAGGATTGGGGGCTCAAGCAGCTCGCGTACCCGATCCAGCACAAGACATCAGGATTCTATTACCTGATCGAATTCAAGGCGGACCCTCAGTTCGTCGCTACCCTCGAGACCCAGTATCACCGTGACGAGCGTATCATCCGCTTCCTCACCGTGGCCCTGGACAAGAATTCCATCGCATATGCGGAGCACCGCCGCCAGATGCGCGCCGGCAAGGCCGCTGCCAAGGCGGAAGAGGCCCCCGCAGAGCCTGCAGCAGTTGAATCTGAAGAAGAAGAAGTGGAGGAATAAGTTATGGCAAACATCGAAAACAACGAAATCCGTTATCTGAACCCTCCCACCGTTGAGGTTCGCAAGAAGAAGTACTGCCGCTTCAAGAAGGCAGGCATCAAGTACGTGGATTACAAGGATCCCGAGTTCCTCAAGAAGTTCCTCAACGAGCAGGGTAAGATTCTCCCCCGCCGCATCACCGGTACTTCCCTCAAGTTCCAGCGCAAAGTCGCTCAGGCAGTGAAGCGCGCCCGCTCCCTCGCCCTTCTTCCTTATGTTACTGACCTCCTTAAATAATTGAAGCGTTATGAAGATCATACTCAAGAAAGATGTTGCCAATCTCGGCGATGCCGGTGAGGTGGTAGAAGTTAAGACTGGTTACGCTCTCAATTATCTGGTCCCCCAGGGTTTCGCCGCCATCGGCACCCCTTCCGCTCTTAAGCAGCACGAGGAGACCATCCGCCAGAGGGCACACAAAGAAGCCAAGAATATCGCCGAGGCTGAGGCCAAGGCCGCAAAGATCAGCGCCGAGACCCTGCAGGTCGCAGTCAAGGTCGGCGAGAACGACAAGCTCTACGGCAGCGTGACCGCAGCCCAGGTTGCTTCCGCACTCGTGGAGAAAGGCTACGAAGTTGACAAGAAGAACGTCGAAGTTCCTGAAATCAAGGAGCTTGGTGAGTTCGAGGCCAAGGTGAAATGCTACCGCGGCGTCTTCGCAACCGTGAAGATCAACGTCGTCGCTGAGTAATCAGAAAGACCCAACAGAAAACAGGGTGGCCGTGCATTGCGGTCACCCTGTTTCGTTAAATAAGAACAAAACTTAGTCTTTATAGAGACCTTCGCGGGACAGGAGATGGTCGAGGTTGCCAAGTCCGTAAATCACGACGGCGGTGACCACGGCCGAATGCTCCATATACTCCGGGATGAGCTTGTTGAAAATGTCGCGCTCCGTGTGCCAGATTTCCCGGTAATCGAAATTATAGCCCTTGGGGTCGGTCTCCCGGAAGGAAATCGTAGGCACTCCGTTCATTGCGAAGTGGGCGTGGTCGCTGCCTCCCGCCCTCTGCGGACGCGGACCGGCAGGGTCCTGCCGCTTCTCCACCGTAAACGGGACCTCGGCATTATAACCTTCCAGAGGCTTGCACACGCTGACGAAATCGTCGTACATAGCCGCCGGCACGCTGACAGAAGTCGCCATCAGCGGGCCTCCGTCGCGGTTGAAATAATTCGAAATCTTATCCAGCGGCACCGTGCGGCTCTCCACGAAATGCTTCGAGCCCAGCAGGCCGAACTCCTCCGCCGTCCAAATGCAGAACAGCAGCGTACGGCGCGGCCTGGCTCCGGAAGCGGCAAGCAGGCGGGCGGCCTCCATAGTCACGGACACGCCGTTGCCGTCGTCCACAGCCCCGCTGCCCACATCGTAGGAATCCAGGTGGCCGCCGGCCATCACGTACTCCTTGGGATACTTGCTGCCGCGCATAATACCTATTATATTGTGGTACTTCACGGGCCCGCGGTAGAAATGATTACGAATCTCGAACTCCAGCTGGAAAATGTCCTTGCGTAGCACCTTGCTGCGGATTACGGCAAACTGAGCCTCGTCAAGGCAGATGTCGCACACCTTCGGCAGCGACTCCATCGTGATGTCGAACGCGGCGGCCCTGTCGTACATCACCTGCAGCGGCACTTTCGCGGAGCGGATGAATCCCAGCACGCCGGCCTCCACCATTTCCTTGTAGAAAGGCGCCGTCACCTTCTCGTAGGGCAGCGGCTCCTTGGCAGTGCTGTCCCGGTGCTCCCAGTTCCAGCGCATACGCTCCATTTTCTGACGGTCGATTTCCTCGTTGCGGGCAATCACCTCGGCACGCTTCTGCTCCGCCTTGGCCGTGCGGTCGATGGCCAGACCGTTGGATTCGGCATCAAGCAGCACCCACGCCCCTTTCAGGGCACCGCGCATACGCTCAAGTTCGCGCCTGCTGTGGGGCTCGATGAGCACGTGGCCGGCCTGCTTGCCGCGTGTGCCGGCCGTGTAGGAGGGAGTCCCGAAATGCAGAATCATCCCGTCCTCGCTGAGCATACGGCCGTTCCAGGGACCGCGGTTGAAGCCCACGGGTATCTCCCCCGCTTCCTGCACCAGCACCTCCAGTCCCCAGGATTCGAACTGTTCTTTGACCCAGGCCTCGGCCTCGGTCAGGGCGGCAGACCCCACAATGCGCCCGCCGATCACGTTGGAGAGAAAATCGGCGTGCTGCATCGTGCGGTTGTCGCTGCGGCCCAGCTCCAGCACCTGCCGCGTGACTTTGTCCTGGGCAAAAGCCCCGAAGGAAAGCCCCGCGAGCAGGAGAGCTGCCAGGCATACACTAACTAACTTTTTCATATACTACTTTTTAGGAATATTGACCAGCACTTCTTTCAGGAAGTCCCAGACCTTCTGCACGGAAGGGATGTACGCCCTTTCGTCGGGAGAATGGGGGCTGAGCAGGGTCGGGCCCATCGAGACCATATCCCAATGGGGATAAGCCCCGGAGAGGATGCCGCACTCAAGGCCGGCGTGGATTGCCATCACCTTGGGAGCGGAGCCGAACATATCCTTGTACACCTTCTTCATCACCGCGAGAATCTCGGAAGAAGCATTCGGAGCCCAGCCGCTGTAACCGCCGGTAAACACGATGCGGCAGCCTGCGAGCTTGAACACCGATTCCATACGCTTGGCAAGGGCGGCCTTGGCGCTGTCCACGGAGCTGCGCATAAGGCACTTGACCGAGAAGCGTCCGCGATAGATTTTCACCATAGCCAGGTTGTTGGAGGTCTCGACCATACCGGGCATAGAATCGCTCATCCTCTCCACGCCGTCGGGGCAGGCCAGTATGGCGCGCACGAAGCGGAGAGCCGCCCCTTCTTCGACATACTTGCAGTCCTCGGGCTCGCACACCTCGCCTTCCTGCTCCTTGTAGGGCTCGAAAATCACAGTCAGGTTGGGATCGGTCGCGGCATATTCAGCCTTCAGCTCGCGTTCCAGACGGGCGACCAGGCGCTTTGCGGAAGCCTCCCTGCCCTTAGGGACATAGACGGTGGCGAAAGCCTCGCGCGGGATGGCGTTGCGGAGGGTGCCGCCTTCGAGGTCGATGAGCTTGGTGCCGGTCTTCTCAAGCAGTGGAAGCAGCACTCTGGCGATGAGGCGGTTGGCATTGGCCCTGCAGAGAATAATGTCCATACCGGAATGGCCGCCCTGGCAACCCTTCACCACAAGGGAGTAGCACAGATGGCCGCGGGGCTCCTTCTTGCGGGCATAACGGGCGGAGACTGTAGCGTCCAGGCCGCCTGCGCAGCCCACGTACATCTCGCCTTCGGTCTCGGAGTCCAGGTTGATAAGGATATCGCCCTTGAGGATGCCGCCCTTGAGGAGCTTGGCTCCGGTCATACCGGTCTCTTCGTCGTAGGTCACGAGGATTTCAATGGGGCCGTGCTTCACTTCGGGCGACTCGGCCACCGCCATAGCGAGGGCCACGCCGAGGCCGTTGTCTGCACCGAGGGTAGTGCCTTTGGCGCGAAGCCATTCGCCGTCAACCCAAGTCTCGACAGGGTCCTTGAGGAAGTCGTGGGCTACGTCAGCGTTTTTCTGGGGCACCATATCCATATGGCCCTGAAGCACCACGGTCTTGAGGTATTCGTAGCCTGGAGTGGCGGGAATGCGCATAATGACATTTCCGGGCTCGTCGGTAAAAGCCTCTATCTTATGCTCCTTTGCCCAGTCAAGAAGGAACTTGCGGATGATTTCTTCGTGTTTGGAAGGCCTGGGGCAACGGGTGATGGAATAGAAGTTATTCCATACGATTGAAGGTTGTAAATCTTTAATTGTCATAGTTATATGGTTTTATTTCGGGAATCTTTTCCACCTGTTGTGGGTCCATAGATAGTTCCAGGGCTGAGCCTCTATGTCCGCTTCGAGCAGCTTGTAGTACCGCCTCATAAATAATGCCCCCTGCTCTCCTGGGGCATACTCATATAGCAGACGGCCATACCGAACTTGCGGGCAAGCTCCGCCGCGCCCTTCATAGACTCGCACTCGCGGTGCATAAAATTGACGGTCAGGAAATCCTTGGCCTTGAAATACGGGTGCTGGTCGGTGATGAAATTGTAGATTTTCTTCTCGTCCCTGTGCTCGAACACGTAGCGCACCACTTCGCGGGACTCCAAGTATCCCGGATAGCCTTCGGGATCAAGGAGCGGCGCCGTGCGGTTGCCGTGAAGGAACTCGTTCATACCGGGATCCGACTGCCTGAGATACACAACGCAGAAGTTCTGCTCGGTAAAGCACGACGGTTTGTCGGAATAATTGTACGACGCAATGCCTCCGATAAGTTCCCAATTGCCGGCGTGCGACATAAGCACCATCACGCCGGGGGCCTTGTCATACAGACCGTTAAGCACTTCAACATTAGCGATTTCCACGAGGCGCTGCTTTCGAAGGCGCTTCGGCCCGCGGCAGCCGCCGAACCAGATGGTCTCGGCCACTACTTCGCCGAAATGGCGGTAGAACCGGTGCTTGATTTCTTTCAGCTCCGCTTCGCTTTTGCCGGGAAAACTGTGGGACAGGTTATCTTCCACCACGCCCACCCTGTAGCGGAACACTTTTTCCGCCAGGAACGCCAAGCCCCGGGACAGAGAGTAATGCACCCTCAGCGGAAGCGCGGCCAAAGGCCGGGTCAGACACTGTAACAGAAAACTCATCACTATCACAAAAATAAAAATTTTCTTTGAAGTTTTGAGGGATAATGCGTATTTTTGAGAAATTTAAAGATTGAAGCTATGTTCAAAGGACAACCTAAAGGCCTGTTCGCTCTAGCCCTCGCCAACACGGGCGAGCGTTTCGGCTACTACACGATGCTAGCCATCTTCCTGCTCTTCCTGCAGGCTAAATTCGGTTTTTCCGCAGCTGCTGCCGGACAGTTTTACGCAATTTTCCTCGCTGCAGTCTATTTTATGCCGGTAATCGGCGGCTGGCTGGCAGACAAGATCGGTTTCGGCAAGTGCGTCATCACAGGCGTCTGCGTGATGTTCACCGGCTACCTGTGCCTCGCCATACCGACGGACGCATTCACCAGCCGCGGCCTCGCCCTCGCCCTGATGATAGGCGCCCTGCTGCTGATTGCCGTGGGTACGGGCCTCTTCAAAGGCAACCTGCAGGTGCTCGTGGGCAATCTGTACGACGACCCGAAATATGCGGCCAAGCGTGATTCCGCCTTCAGCCTCTTCTATATGGCCATCAACATCGGCGCGATGTTCGCCCCCACGGCAGCTACCGCCCTGACCAACAGCCACCTGTCAAAGGCCGGCCTCATCTACAAGGCCGACATTCCCGCCCTGGCCCACCAGTACCTCGGAGGCACCCTCTCCGACCCCGGCATCCTCGAAGGCCTCAAGGCAGCGATGCCCGGCGCCGACGTGGCCGCAATGGACCTGACGCAGTTCAGCCAGTACTACATCAACGAGCTCGCCACCGCCTACAACCTCGGTTTCGCCGTGGCCTGCATCTCCCTGATAGTTTCGATAGCCATCTATCTTGGCTGCCGCAGCTGGTTCAAGCACGCCGACGTCAACGCAAAGCAGGCCAAGTCCGGTGAAGGCGCTCCCGTCGCCGAGCTTACCCCCAAGCAGACCAAGGACCGCATTACCGCCCTCATCTTCGTGTTCGCGGTGGTCATCTTCTTCTGGATGGCGTTCCACCAGAACGGCTCCTCGCTGACCTACTTCGCCCGCGACTACACCCAGAGCACCGTCAGCGGTCCCCTCAAGTTGGGCTTCAACATCTGGGCTCTCGCCCTGATCGCCGTGTCCGTGTACACATTGTTCAGCACCTTCCAGGCCGAATCCGGCAAGGGCAAAATCATCAGCGGCATCATCACCGTGGCTCTCTGGGGCGGCGCTTACGCCCTCTATGCCGGTATGGCTCCGCAGATCAGCATCCTGCCTCAGCAGTTCCAGCAGTTCAATCCCTTCTTCGTCGTTGCGCTGACTCCTATCTCTATGGCGATTTTCGCCGCTCTCGCAAGCAAGGGCAAGGAGCCTTCCGCCCCGAAGAAGATTGGCCTTGGTATGTTCGTGGCCGCCCTCGGCTACCTCATTATGCTCGCAGCCTCCAAGGGTCAGCCCGCTCCGTCGGAGCTCGTGTCCGTGGGCGGCGTCTCCCCCGACCCCGTGGTGCCGACATACCTCATCTCCACCTACCTCGTGCTGACTTTCGCCGAGCTGCTCCTCTCCCCTATGGGCATTTCCTTCGTATCGAAGGTAGCGCCTCCCAAGTACAAGGGTCTTATGATGGGCCTCTGGTTCGCCGCCACCGCAATCGGCAACTACCTCAGCTCCATCCCTTCAATGCTCTGGAACAACGTGCCCCTGTGGGTCAACTGGACAGTGCTTATGGCCCTGTGCGTGATTTCCGGCGTGGTGATGTTCTCAATGCTCAAGAAACTCGAAGCCGCTACCGCGGACTAAAGATATGAGGAAGCTTCTTTCAGTATTCGCAGCTTTCCTGATGGGCGCCGCCGCCCTGGGCGCTGAACTCCCCGATACCATATACGTGGGCGTCAGGGACGGTCACGTCCAGGGCATCGCGCTGGACAAGGCGAAGGGCTATATGTACTTTTCGTTCACCAGCTCCTTCATCAAGACGGACCTGCAGGGCAATATCATCGGCACCATCAGCCGCATCCAAGGGCACCTGGGCGCTATGACGCTGGGGCCCGACGGCCGCGTGTGGGCATCGCTCGAATGCAAGGACGACGTGATCGGCCAGGGCATAGCCGACCGCCTCGGCGTCGAAAACCTGCGCCACGACCAGTCCGTATTCTATGTGGCTATCATCGACGTGGACAAGATCGACCGCGTGGGAATGGACCCTGAAAAGGACGGAGTGATGACGACGGTCTGCATCCGCGAGGCCTGCAAGGACTATGAAGGCAAGACCTACGGATGCTCCGGCATCGACGGCATCACCTTCGCCCCGCGCATAGGGAAATGCCCTGGGAAGAAGCTTTATCTCTACGTCGCTTACGGAATCTACGGAGATACCTCCCGCACCGACAACGACAACCAGATCATACTCTGCTACGACGTCTCCGGATGGAAAGACCGCTACGAGACCCCCGTGGTGTTCGGCACCGTGCCGACCAACGGCCCCGAGAAGCCGCGCCACAAGTATTTCGTCCACACCGGCAACACCAACTGGGGCGTACAGAATATGGCCTACGACGCTTACACGGGCCGCATCTACCTTGCCGTGTACAAGGGCAAGAAAGATTCCTATCCCAACTATCCGCTATTTTCCCTGGACGTGAAGCAGAGGCCCGTAAAGGCCCGTCCCAAGGGTCTCGAAGAGAAGCACGAGACCTTGAAGCTCTCGGAAGCAGGGCTGCTGGACGCGCCGACCGGAGTGCGCGGATGGAATTTCAAATGGGGTTCGACCGGGCTGTGCCCCATAGGCGAAGGCCTGTGGTACATCTCCGAGAACCACAAAGACAAAGCCACCGGCATCCAGAGCTGCACTGCCCGGCTTTACCGGTGGACCGGCGAAGGAAGCAAACCTTTTGTAGCAAGACAATGACAGCCAAGACCATCGCGCAGCTCCGGGAGTGGGCCGAGACCTACAACGACCCCAAGTACTTCGAGGAAGACCCCATAGCCTTCCCGAAGGAATTCGTACGCCGCGGAGCCTCCCTGCAGGACATTGAAATCGCATCCGTTTTCGCCGCGCACCTCGCCTGGGGCAAGCGCGCGATGATAGTGCGCGACTGCACCCGCCTCTTCGACGAAATGGAATGGAGGCCTATGGACTACATTGCAGCCGGCGACTACCGCAGCGACGACAGTTCCCTGCACCGCACCATCAAGTGGAGCGAGATAGCCGGAATCTGCGGCCGCCTGCGCGAATGGTACAGCTGGCACGACACTCTCGAGAGCCTTTCAGCCAAGGAAATACGCTCGATAATCTTCCGCCGCAAGGATGACCCTTCCGCTCCGGACAAGAAAATCAACCTTATGCGCCGCTGGCTGGTGCGCGATGACGGCAAGGTGGACCTCGGCCTTTGGAAAAACACTTCCCCCTCGGAACTTATCCTGCCCCTTGACGTACACGTGTACGGCCAGGCTCAGGCCCTGGGCCTTACCAAGCGCAAATCCAAGGACCTCAAGACAGCCGTAGAAATCACGGACCGCTTCCGCGAAATCTGGCCCGAAGACCCCACCCTCGGCGACTTCGCCCTGTTCGGATACGGCGTGACGCACGCCATCTGATGCCGAGACTTTTCATACTTGCAGGATGCAACGGTGCCGGGAAGACCACGGCATCATATACTTTTCTGCCCGAACTTCTGGACTGCCGCGAATTCGTCAATTCCGACGAGTTCGCGAAGAGTCTGTCCCCTTTCGACCCGTCCAGCGCTTCGATTTCGGCCAGCCGCTATATGGTGATGCGCATCCAGTACCTGCTGGAGCAGATGGCCGATTTCAGCATAGAGACCACCCTCGCCACGCGGTCGCTGGTCACGATTATCAAACGGGCCAAGTCAAAGGGCTACAAAGTTACGCTCATCTACCTCTGGCTTCAGAGCCCCGAGCTGGCAATCCAGAGGGTGCGGAACCGGGTGCTCAGCGGAGGGCACAATATCCCGGAGGATGTGCTGCGGCGCCGCTACAAGATGGGAATCCAGTACCTTTTCGACACTTATCTCCCTCTGTGCGACAACTGGATAATAGCCGACAACACACACCCGCCCTTCACCGTGGTGGCTGAGGGCAATCTTGAGCGCACGCTCATCAAAGACGAAAACAAATTCAAGAAAATCAGGAGCCTGATTGAGGATGGACAACAACCGTGACCTTTTCGGCGTCAGCCTCGCCCAACTCCGGAGCCTCGTCTCCGAGGGTCTAAAGGGCGGAAGCTGGTGCGACCTATACTTCGAACAGACAAGCTACAACGACCTGCTGCTACGGGATTCCGTAGTGGCTTCGGGCGGATTTCATCTCGACTACGGCTGCGGCATACGCGTGCTGGACGGCGAGAAGACAGGATACGCCTATTCCGAATCCACCGACTACCAGTCTCTGCTGGATGCGGCAAGAGCCGCAGCGGCACTTGCCGGAAAGGGCGGCGTTTTTTCCGCCTCCCCCGCCCCGGAGCGGCCCGCCGACCTTTACCCGGTCGCCCGGAGCTGGGACGGAGTCCCGAAAAAGGAGCTGGCCCGCTGGCTTGAGCGCCTTGAGGAGAAGATTCGGGAGCTAGAGCCCAGGACCCTCAAGGTCATCGCCCTGCTGTCCTGGTCCCACAGCGAAGTTATGATGTACAATTCCCTGGATTCCCTCACTTCCGACAGCCGCCCGCTCGGCAACGTGACCGTGACCGTGATTTTCAGCGACGGCGGAGCCCGCACCGAGCAGCGCAACGTCTCGCGGAGTTACCGCTGCGGCGCCGAAATGCTTTCCGACACTCTCTTGGAAGAGCTTGCAGGCGAGGCGGTCAGCGCCTTGGACGACAGTTTCGCGGCGCGGCGTCCAAAGGGCGGCAAGATGAGCGTGGTAATGGGGGCCGGCGCCTCCGGTATCCTGCTTCACGAAGCTATGGGACACGCTTTCGAAGCCGACTTCAACCGCAAGGGACAGTCCATCTTCTGCGACCGTATGGGCAGCCGCATCTGCAAGAAAGGCATCAACATCATCGACGACGGCACCATCCCCCTCAACCGCGGCGCGCTGCGTTTCGACGACGAGGGCGTGCCCGGCCAGAAGACTTATATGGTAGAGGACGGAGTTCTGACCTCATACCTCCACGACCGCATCAGTGCAGGATGGTACGGAGTAGCGCCCACGGGCAACGGCCGGCGCGAGTCTTTCCGCTACAATCCCATCCCGCGTATGCGCGCCACCTATATGGAAAGCGGCTCCGACGGCACTCTCGACGACCTTATCGGCTCCGTGCGCAAGGGCATCTACGTGGACAAGTTCGCCAACGGCGAAGTGAAAATCGGAGAAGGCGACTTCACGTTCTACGTAAACAGGGGCTACCTCATTGAGAACGGCCGCCTCACGATGCCCGTGAAAGACATCAACATTATCGGCAACGGTCCGCAGGCGCTTGCCGACATAGTGGCCGTGGCAGGAGACCTGAAAATCGACAACAGCACCTGGACCTGCGGCAAAGAGCAGAGCGTGGCAGTGTCCTGCGGCATACCAAGCGTACTTATCAAGAACCTTACTGTGGGCGGAGAATGATTACAGAGCAAGAAAGACAGATAGCGGCCTCGTGCCTGGACATCGCGCGCGAAGCCGGGGCTTCCGGAGCCCGTATAACGCTCACCAAGAGCACAGAAGACCTGATTGCTACCCTCGACGGGCAGATAGATAAAGTCACCCGCTGCGCCGACCGCAGCCTCAGCATCGCCTTGTTCGTGGACGGGCGCTTCGGCAGTTTCTCAACCAACAAACTGGAAGCGGCTGCGCTGAAGGACTTCATTTTCAGGGCGGCCGACACCGTACGTATGCTCGCTCCCGACTCTTTCCGGCGCCTTCCCGACCCGTCCCGCCTCTGCACATCGGCCCGCAGCGGACGTGAGATGGATATTTACGACCCTTCGCACGAAGCAGTGACGCCTGCCGCGAGGCGCCGCGCGGCACTCGATGCCGCCGTGTTCGGGCGCATCCGTTCGGACGAGGGCATCATTCCCTCGGACCTCGCGGGCGGGAAAGAGGGAGTGCGGCTCATTTCCGAAGAGGGCGAATACAGCGATTCCGACTACGACGTGCTCGTCCTCGACAGCCAGGGGCTGGAGTGCCGCCACAGCGAGACCTCTTTCGATTACGGAGTGGAGGTCACGGTAGAAGACGAAAACGGCGACAAGTACAGCGACTACTGGTGGACGGCTTCCCCGCGGCTCGCTGATTTCGATGCATCCGCCTGCGGACTTGAGGCCGTACGCAGGGCCTGCGCCCAAATAGGCGCCGGGCCCGCTCCGAGCGGAAAATACAATATGGTGGTCTCGCGTGAGGTGTCTTCCAGGCTGGTCACTCCCCTGCTGAACGCGCTGAATGCATACTCAATACAGCAGGGCAACTCGTTCCTCGTCGGCAGCAAGGACCGGCAGCTGTTCTCCGAAGGGCTGAGCATAGTTGACGAACCGTGGCGCAAAGGCGAATCCGGTTCCAAGCTTTTCGACAGCGAAGGAGTAGCCACGGCTGAAGCCCCCATCGTCTCCGACGGGGCCGTGCGGCGCTATTTCGTCAATACCTATATGGCCGGGAAACTCGGCGAAGCTCCCACCGTGGAGGATGCAATCCGCCCGCGCGTGTGCGGATATCCCTCCCCGGGGCTCGACGCGGAGGCGCTCCTGCAGCGCTGCGGAAGCGGCATACTCGTTACGGATTTCAACGGAGGCAACTGCAATATGACCACAGGAGACTTCTCCTACGGCATCGCAGGGCAGATCTTTGAGAACGGGCGCATTGTCCGTCCCGTAAGCGAGATGCTCGTCACGGGCAATTTCCTCGAGCTCTGGAAGCACCTCATCGCCGCCGGAGACGACTACCGGCTCTGCACGACCAAACTCGTCGGCACCCTCGCCTTCAGCGACGTAGATTTCAGCGGTTAGACGCACCGGCACAAAAAAAGAGTCCAACCTCAAAAGGCTGGACTTTTGGTAGTGGGTAGGAGAATCGAACTCCTATTGCGAGATTGAGAATCTCGAGTACTAACCGTTATACGAACCCACCGGATTGGAGTGCAAAGATAGTGAAGAAATTCGATTCAGCAAATTTTTTTCATTATTTTTTCTTATCTTTCCGCTATGAAACGCATTCTGACCACTCTGAGCGTTGCGTTAGCCCTGCTGACCTCCACGCAGGCCTACGCCCAGCAGCATATTCTGATAGAAGCGGAGCAATTTGCTTCCTGCGGCGGCTGGTCTCTCGACCAACAGTTCATCCCGCAAATGGGCTCCTCGTACCTCCTCGCGCACGGCTCCGGCGTGCCGGTGGAAGACGCCGTGACGACCGTCAAGGTCCCGAAGACGGGAATATGGTATGCGTACGTACGTACCTATAACTGGACTTCCCCCTTCTGCCCCGGAGAAGGTCCCGGGCGTTTCAGCCTCAGCATCGACGGGACGTCCCTCTCCACCGCCGGCACAAGCGGCAGCGGCTGGGAATGGCAGAGCGCAGGCAAGATGAAACTGCTCAGAGGCCCGCATCAGCTCACCCTCCACGACCACACGGGTCTCGAAGGCCGCTGCGACGCCGTGCTCCTGACCAGGATTCCTTTAAGTGAAGAACAGTGCCTGCTCCCCCGCCCCTTTCCGGTTGAGCCGGCTCCCGTCAAGGATGCAGGAGAATACGACTTTGTGGTCATAGGAGCCGGATACTCAGGCATCTGCGCTGCCGTAGCGGCGGCCAGGCAAGGCCTGAAAGTGGCATTGATACAAGACCGCGCCGTACTCGGAGGCAACAACTCCTCCGAAATCCGAGTTCAGCTCGGAGGCGCAATCGACTGCGAGCCCTACCCCAATCTCGGCAACCTGCTCAAGGAATTCGCCCCCACCCGCAAGGGCAACGCAATGCCGCCCGTTTACTACGGCGACGACGCCAAGATGCAGATTGTGCTCGCCGAGCCCGGCATCAGCCTCCACACGCTCACGAGAGTGACAGAAGCGGAAATGGACGGAAGCCGCATCGCATCCGTGACAGGACAGAATGTCATCACCGGGGAGCGCACCCGCTTCCGCGCTCCGCTGTTTGCCGACTGCACCGGCGACGGCGCAATAGGATTCCTCGCCGGAGCCGACTACCGTGTGGGACGCGAAGCCCGGAGCGAATACGGCGAGCAGGGAGCCCCGGAGCACGCCGACAATATGGTGCTGGGAGCGTCCCTTCAGTGGAGTTCGAAAAAAGATAAGGAGCCCAGCAGTTTCCCCGAGTTCGAATACGGCATCAGCCTAAGCGAAGAGAGTTTCCAGAAGATGACGAAGGGCTCCTGGACCTGGGAGACCGGTATGATGCGCGACCAGATAGTCGAAGCTGAGCAAATCCGCGATTACGGTATGCTCGCAATCTATGCCAACTGGTCCTATCTCAAGAACAAAGCCTCCTGCCGCGATGAATTCGCCTGCCGCTCGCTGGACTGGGTGTCCTACAACAGCGGCAAACGCGAATCGCGCCGCCTGATGGGCGACTACGTGCTCACCGGCGTGGACATACTCAACAACGAATGGTTCCCCGACGGCACCTGCTCTACCTCCTGGTCAATAGACATCCACTACCCCGAGCCTGACAACCACCGCTACTTCCCCGGCAGGGAGTTCAAGAGCGTATGCGACCAGGAAGAGACCCCGGTGAGTCCCATCCCCTACAGGTGCCTGTATTCCAGGAACATATCCAATCTCTTTATGGCCGGGCGCGACATCAGCGTGTCCCACGTTGCGCTTGCGTCCGTACGCGTGATGCGCACCTGCGCGATGATGGGGGAAGTCGTGGGCCTTGCGGCCAAGGTCTGCCGGGACCACGGATGCCTGCCGCGACAGCTCTACACCGACTACTTCCCTGAGCTGCAGGTCCTTATGGAGCGAGGCGCCGGCAATGCCGAAGCCCCCAACCTGCAGATGACCAATGTGGGACGCAATGCGCACCACTTCTTCGAAAAGCCGCTGGTCATCCGCACTACACCGGCGCACGAAGTGCCTGCCGCCGACTTCTGTTTCAGTTTCGGAAGCCAGGCGCTGGAATTGGTGCTCGTCGAAGGCGGCACTTTCCGTATGGGGGCCGACGGCAGCGCCCCCCACACCCATCACGATGAACTCCCCGCCCACGAAGTTTCCCTTTCATCCTACTGCATAGGCAGGTACGAAGTCACCAACGGCCTCTGGAAAGCCGTGATGGGCGCAGATGCCGGCATCAAGACCAAGTCCGATGAAGACAGCCTTCCGGTGCGCGGCCGCACCAGGGACGAAATCGCCCGCTTCTGCGAGCATCTCGGAAAGCTCTGCGGCCACAGTTTCCGCCTGCCCACAGAAGCTGAATGGGAGTATGCAGCCCGGGGTGGCCGCAAGTCGAAGGGCTACCTCTACAGCGGCAGCGACGACTGGGCCGACGTGGCTTGGATAAACCGCACCAGCGGCGGAGTGCTGCACCCCGTGGGCGGCAAACTGCCCAACGAACTGGGCATATACGATATGAGCGGCAACGCCTGGGAACTGTGCTCCGACATCTACGGTCCCTACCCCGCGGAGCCCCGGGCCAATCCCTCCGGCCCCTCGAAAGGAGCCTATGCAGTCGTACGCGGAGGAGGCATATTCGGAGGCACCAACAGCTGCCGCACCACCTACCGCAGCTTCGATGCTCCGCAAAGCACCTTGTCTATCAACGGTTTCCGTCTGGTGATGGAACTCTAAGAAAAAATCACTATATTTGACTCATAAACCAAAACCTCATTATTATGAAGAAGTATTTAGCTGAGTGCTTAGGCACATTCGTTCTCACCTTCCTTGGCTGCGGGACCGCTATGTTCCTCGGCTGCGACACTCCCGCCGGAGTCGTCGGCACAGCCATCGCTTTCGGTCTTGCCGTGGTCGCTATGGCCTACACCATCGGCGGCATCAGCGGTTGCCACATCAATCCTGCCATCACCCTCGGCGTCGCTCTCTCCGGCCGTATGAGCTGGAAGGATGCCTGCGGCTACTGGTGCGGCCAGATTATCGGCGGTATCATAGCCGGCGCTCTCCTGCTTGCTGTCAGCAGCGTCGTGAGCGCACCGGACCTGACCGGCGGACTCGGCACCAACGGCGTAGCCAATGCAGGCGGCGTATGGGGTGCAGCCCTGGTGGAAGTCATCGCTACCTTCCTCTTCGTGCTCGTAGTGCTCGGGACCACCGACCCGAAGGTGGGTGCAGGCAATTTCGCCGGCCTCGCCATCGGTCTCAGCCTCATCCTTGTGCACCTTGTGTGCATCAACCTGACCGGCACCTCCGTGAATCCGGCCCGTTCCCTGGGTCCCGCGATTTTCGCAGGCGGACAGGCCCTCAAGGACGTGTGGGTATTTATCTGCGCTCCTCTCGTGGGCGGCGCACTCAGTGCCTGCTGCTGGAAGGCTATCGCTCCCAAGGAGTAGAGAATTCAGTAATCATTTCCAAAGTGCCGTGGAGCTTCGCTCTGCGGCATTTTGTATTTCCGGGGGCACGTTGTGGAAGAAGTCGATGCCGGCAAGCTCCTCGACGGCATCTATCGTGGTGATGAAGGAAGAATCGTCGTAAGCGATGCCCTTGTGCGCCTCGTTGGTGTAGAGATAGGCGATACCGCTGGCCGCCGTCATTGCCCCTCCGGAATCGAAGCTGCACATCATCAGGCACTTATAGAAGTGGCTCGGTATGGCTACGCTCATACTGCCGCTCGGAAGATACTTGTCCGCGCCTTCGAAAAGCACGCCCGCGACCACGTACAGGGTATCCCTGCCGCTTGGCGCAGCATCCTTGACCTTGCCCTCCAGGGTTGACCAGACGCCGGTATTGAAGCTGTTCTGCCACTGCGGCGCCTGATTGGTGTAGTAGAAGGTCTGGGCATTCTGGTCGTCCGTGGTCTTACGGTAGTTGGAGGCCACAAGATGGCCCCTGCTGAAGCCGACCGCGGAGGCATTGTCAAGTCCTGTCTGCTGCCAGCTTTCTTCGAACGCCGGGTCGTAAATCCACTTGTTGGTACGGCCCACGCCTTCGTCCGGCCAGGCTGAGGCGTGCAATGCGAAAGCCGACCACAGCGGGCAGTGGCGAGCCCCGTCGAAGAGCACGGTGTAGTTGCGGCGCCTCGCTCCGCCAGAGGTAAAAGTATGGGTGGCGACGCGCTGCATCGATGCCGACGCATCCCAGAAGCAGTACTTATCGTCACAGTAGGAATTGTAGCCCGCTCCCGAAGTGCCGGCAAGAGCGACGGCAGGCACTTCATAGCAGTCCAGCCAGGTCTTGCTCAGCCCGGGACCCTCGGTCTGGCGCAGCTGGCAGCGGCTCAGGTCAAGCCCGAAGGAGATGAGGCCGGAGCGGCGGAAATTGCGGCCGGATAAAGTGTAAGTATAAGTGGCAGCGTCCGTTACCACGGTAATCCTGCCGCCGTAACTGCCAGGAGCCACGACCATATAGACGTCCGTCCCTCCGCCGCGTACCGTCCCGCAGCTGCCGCCATTTTCCAGCAGAGTCTGCACCGAGGTGCCGGAAAGAGCGGGCAGGGCGAGGGTGGATTCGTCGGAGGCCACTATGGCCGTCACATCCTTAGTAAAGGCGCCGCTGACAGGCACGGATGCCGCGAAGGTAACACTCCGCACCGTCTCGGAGGCATATTTGCCGTCGGACGAGAACACCTGGTATTGTATCACGGAAGCGAGATTCTGCAAATGAATCTCCCCCACATAGGCGAAGTTGCCGCCGGTCTGCACTCCCGCCCCCAGCACATAAGGCTCAGCAGCCATAGGCATAGCGTCGAAATCGAAATCGGCGCCGTTCTGCTTCTGCACGGACGGGATATTGAAGCGCGCCTGCGAAATGCTCTTCGTATCGCTGCTGTAGGGATAATAAGCGTAGATGACATCCCCTGCGGACAGACCGCCGTAACGGTAGATACGGAAGGTGGACGGCGTGCCTGGATAAATGTTGGAATAAGCGGGAGAGCCGCTGCCCACGGCGGTGCCGAGCCTGTCTCCGTTCTCCCACTTGCCGTACTTGCCCACGGCATCCTCGGCAAGAAGAGAGCGTGTCTGGCCCTCCCCGAGCACGAAACTGTATTCCCGCAGCCCGGAAGGAGCGTCAAGGTCCTTCGAGCAGCCGGCAAGCAGCAGGGCCGCCAAGACGGCCGGGAGCAGTTTTCTAAAGCAGTCCGCCGTCTTCATAATCAATGTATTCGGTATGGTCGTCGGGATTGTAGCTCGAGGCGAAGATGCAACCGGCCTCCCACGACAGAATCTCTGTCTCGGGGGACGAATATGCGTTCTTGATACCAGCCTTGGCCATTACGAGTGCAAGATAGACATTTTCAAGGGCAAAAAAAAGCCCGGGTTCCTTGAACTCGGGCTCATTCCTATCGGGACGCAAAAAATTACTTCTTGCGGGACTTGTAACGCTGGTAGAACTGGTCCACGCGGCCGGCGGTATCGACGATCTTCATCTTGCCGGTGTAGAAAGGGTGAGAAGTGTTGGAAATCTCAAGCTTCACAAGAGGATATTCGACACCCTCGATAGTTATCGTCTCCTTGGTGTTGGCGCAACTGCGGGTGATGAATACATCTTCGTTGGACATATCCTTGAAAGCTACAAGTCGGTAGGTTTCGGGATGGATTCCTTGTTTCATAAAACTATAGTTTTTAAATGCGGGCGCAAAGATAGTGTTTTTTACGGAATTTCCAAACTATTCTTCGAGCCAGGCACCCAATTCATTATAAATCTTCTCCGCGATGAACTTCATAGCCTGCGAGCCGGGATGACAGCCGCCCACGTCGCCGCTGTAGTCGTGCTTGGGCATATTGGGCTGGGTGCCCTTGTTGGAAAGGGTCTCGGGGCTGTAGCCGCCCAGGTCGTTGAAGCCGTTGACGCGGAAGAGGTTGACGGTCTTGGCGCCGTAGCGGCCTGCTATTTCCAGTACGGACTCCTCGATGCTCTGGCTGAGGTAATCGCCTATGATACAGACCACCTTGCACTGGGGATAGCGCTCGCGGATCTGGCAAAGGAGCTTGACGTAGGCCTCGCAGAACGTGCCGTCGGGCAGTGCGTTTATGGCAGCGCGCGTCTTGGCGGCATCGGCCTTGTCGTAGATGCCCTTCATTATCGCCGCCGACGGAGCGTGGCCGCCGTAGATGTTGGAGGCGTCATTGCGGATTGCGACTCCGGGAGCCAGCGGGTCGGCATTGTGGGCCCAGTCGTTGGTGCCTCCGTGGATGAGGATGATGTCGGGACGGCCGCATCCGCCGCACTCGGCAAAGCGGGTAGTGAAGTCCTTCTTGAACCAGGCGTTGGAGGCGCTGCCGTAGCGGGCCTTGTAGTTCTCGTCGGTGGTGTTGGTCACCGTGGAGCCTGAGAATGCGATGTTGGTGTCGAACTCGCAGTCCTTCATATAATCGTGCGCAAGACGATACCAGTAGGTCTCGTTGACCAGGGTAAGGCTGCCGTCGGCGGCGGGATAGTGGGCGGAGTAACCGGCAGGTATCCAGCCCTTGAAGGTGGAGATGGAGTCACCGATTACGCTCAGGCGCTTGGCAGCCTTGGGCTTCACGTTGGGGTCGGCAGGCAGGCCCTGGATGGTCGGCAGGCCGTTGGAGCCCTGGACCCAGGTCGTGCCGTCGGCGGTGGCCTGGAGCTTCGCAAGGAGAGTACCGTCGGAGAGCTGCGCAGTGGTCAGGGCTTCGTTGCCGCTCTCGGTGGATTTGCCCTCATCCGGGCCTATCTGCTGCATAGCCTCGTCCCAGAAGCAGTTGCGCACGGTCGTAGGCTGCGTGCAGCGGGCGTAGATGGCGCCGTAGAAGCAGGTGCCGGTGACGTCGGTCACCCGCTCGCCGCGGTTCAGCACTGCTGCGGGAGTGATGGTCGAGTAGCAGTTCTCATATACTGTCGTGCCGGTGCAGTTCTGGTAGCCGCTGATGCCTGCGAGGGCGCCGCGGTTGCCCACGGAAGTGGTCTGGATCAGCGAAGGAGCGGCGTAGCAGCCCTTGATGGTGGTGGGGCCGCTGCCGTGCGTCCAGCCGCAGATGCCGGTCACCAGCGAGTAGGCGTTGGAGCCGCCGTTATTGCCGGTGGCGGTCACCTGCGCGCCGATGGATGCGCAGTTGGAAATCACGATGCTCTTGGTGGCGGAGGACACCTTGAGGCTGCTGGAGAGGAAGCCGGTGTAGCCCACCACGGCGCCCACGGAGTACTGTCCGCTGACGGTGCCGTAGGTCGCGCACTTGTCAATCACGATGTCGGACGTAGGCACTGCTGCGCCCACGATGCCGCCCACGAAGTACTTGTCGGAGCCCATCTTGCCATAGCTTCCGAACACGCACTCTTCCACGCGGCCGCCCATAACCTGGCCCACGATGCCGCCGAGGATGTAGCCCACGTTGGTGAGATTGGCCTCGAAGGAGCAGCCCTTGATGAGGGTGCGGGCGCCTTCAGCCTTGCCCACCACACCTCCGGCCCAGTGGTAATACACGTTGATCGTATGTTCTTTGGTCACGCGGCAGTTCTCGATTGTGGAGTCCTTGGCGTAGCCCACGCAGCCGGCGCTGAACTTGCCGTAGAAGGTCGCGTCGGCATCGAAGGTGCAGTCCTTCACAGTCGATTCGTCCATCCAGCCCACGAGGCCTCCGGAGTAGCCGGCATTGGCATCGCTGCCGATGGTGATGCCGCTCGTATATTGACGCACCTGGCCGGTCACGAGGCAGTTTTCGACGGTCGATTTGACGGCGTAACCTATCAGGGCGCCGCAATAGACATACTTGGAATCGATGGCCGCATCCTGCAGGGAAAGGTTCTTGAGGGTAGCCCCGTTCGCCTTGGCAATGAAGCCCGAAGGCTTCTTGTCGGCGGAGTTGAAGCTGAGGTGCGACACGGCAAAGCCGCCGCCGTCATAGACGCCCTTGAACTCCCCTGCCTCGGCGATGGGCTTAAGAGCCTTGCCGGCAAGGTCGATATTGGCGGTCTGCTTGTAATATGCAGAGACGAACTGCGCGGCCTGGGCGCTGTTGGTGTAGAAGGAAAGGGAGTCCAGGTCGCGCGCAGTGGCGATGAGGAAAGGCTCGGCCTCCGTGCCCTGACCGCCTGAGAAATGCCATACGGCGGGCTGGGGCTCAGGTTCCGGTTCGGGCTCGGGGTCCGGCTTTTCGGTAGGAGTCTCGTCGTCAGGTTTGGGCTCCGGGACCGGAGTTTTACAGCAGACGGCTGCCGCGGCAAGCACCGCCATCAAGAACAAAAGTTTCTTCTTCATAGTGCTATTTTATTCTATATGGTGAATCATCATAGAGCAGGTAGCGCTTTGCCTTGCGTATCCACTTCTGCTCCTCAAGCTTCACGTGCTCCTGCACGATGTCGAAAGTGATGCCGCCGCGAAGGAACTCGCTGATGACGGGGTCATCTATCTTGGCAAGGAGTCCGGGAGTAATCTCGAACCGCGAATCCCGGTCCGCAATCCAGCGCATCAGCTGGACGGTATGGAGCAGAGAATGGTAGGCCGTGCCGGGCAGCAGGATAATCTGGTAGCCGTGGCATACCTGTCCGGCATACAGGCCAAGCGCAGGCTGGAAGCTGCAGGGGCGCATAAGCACTCCCTGCGGACTCGGCGGCACGGCCGAATTGCTCAGGTACGGCGCACCTATATATTCATAGGGGCGCGGCGTGCCGAGACCGGGCGTGATGCTGGTCTCAGTCCAAAGCGCTCCCCCGCTGTACATATCGCAGCTGAAGAGGCCTGGAATGTCCGGCGAAGGGGGTATCGCCCACGGCAGCAGATCCTTACCGACGTCCGAGGAGAGCGCGGAAATCACGTGCAGGGGGAAGCGGGCGCCTATTTCGCCGCAGTACAGGTTGCAGAGCTCGCCCAGCGTAAGGCCGTGGCGATGAGCCACTTTAGGAGTCCACGAATCAGGCTCCAGCACGGGAATCGTACCTTCAACCACCCTGCCTGCCGGGTTGATATGGTCCACGATGTAGATCGAAGGTCCCTCCTCCATACGCGCCCTGAAGCTCAGCAGGCGCAGCACGTCACGGGTCGGCCCGAAATACCGCGACCCGGCATCCTGTATATCCACCACAACTGCATCAAGCCCTTCGAGGTCTTCGATGCTGAAGTCGAAATGGCCGGCTTCCTGGGAGAACTCGGCTCCGCCGGGATGGAAAGTACGCGCCAGCGTGCCTCTGGAGCGGAAAAGCTCCTCCAGGTACGACTGCGAAGTACTGCTCCAGCTGCCAGGGGTGCAGAAGCACGCCACCCGGCCCTCGAGCAAGCCTTTGTCGAGCTGGTCCCCGACTGGGGTGGTGCGGAAACTAAACATTGCCTATGATGCCGTTGGCGAGGGCGATGACTTCCCGGGCGAGAGCTTCGGCTTCGGCCTCGGTCGGGGCCTCGGAATAGATGCGGATGATGGGCTCGGTGTTGGAACGGCGCAGGTGCACCCAGCGGCGGGTAGCTTCGAAATCTATCTTCACGCCGTCAATCGTGTTGACTTTTTCGTCCTTGAAGTGCTCCTTCATCGCATCCAGGATGCGGTCGATGAGAGCCTTGTCGCTGAGTTCGATGCGGTTCTTGGCGATGAAGTACTGAGGGAGAGTGGCCTTGTAGGCGCTGACGCTCAGGCCGTTATGGGCCATCTTGCTGAGGAACAGCGCCACGCCGACCATAGCGTCACGGCCGCAGTGGGAAGCCGGATAGATGACTCCCCCGTTGCCTTCGCCGCCTATCAAGGCGCCGACTTCGTGCATTTTCGTGGTCACGTTGACCTCGCCCACCGCAGCGGCGTAGTAGGTACCGCCGTGGGCTTCCGTCACGTCGCGGAGGGCGCGGCTGGAACTGAGGTTGGATACGGTATTGAGGGGCTTCACGCCCTTGCGCACGGCCTCGTCAAGCAGGTAATCGGCCACTGCCACGAGCGTATACTCTTCCACGAAGGGCTCGCCGTCCTCGCAGATGAAGGCCAGACGGTCCACGTCCGGGTCCACGCTGATTCCGAGGTCCGCCTTTTCGCGCACCACGGTCTCGCTGAGCTGCGTCAGGTTCTTCGGCAGCGGCTCGGGATTGTGGGCGAAATCGCCAGTCTGGTTGCCGTTGAGGGTGATGCACTCCACGCCGAGGCGCTTCAGCAGGCGCGGCATAATGATGCCGCCCACGGAATTGATGGCGTCCAGCACCACCTTGAAACCGGCCTTGCGTATTGCCGGGACGTCAACGGCCTCGAGAGCGAGCACGGCGTCGATGTGCTCGTCAGTGAAGTCGTGGTCTTCGATGCAGCCGATTTCATCGACTTCGGCAAAGTCGAAATCGCCCTTCTCGGCGCAGTCCAGGATGGCCTGCCCCTGGGCGGCAGTCAGGAATTCGCCCTTCTCGTTGAGAAGCTTGAGGGCGTTCCACTGGCGCGGGTTGTGGCTGGCCGTGATGATGATGCCGCCGTCGGCTCCGGAGAAAGTCACGGCGAGTTCGGTGGTGGGGGTGCTGGCGAAACCGCAGCGCACCACGTCCACGCCGCAGGAGATCAATGTGCCGCAAACCAGCTGCTCCACCATCTCGCCGCTGATACGGGCGTCCCGGCCCACGACCACTTTGTAGCGCTCGCCGAAAGGCTGCTTGCGGTCCTTGAGGCATTTACAGTATGCGTATGTGAATTTTACGATGTCAACAGGAGTCAGATTCTCGCCTGTGGGGCCGCCGATAGTGCCGCGGATCCCCGAAATAGATTTAATAAGTGCCATAATTAGATTAATATCCTTACAAAAATAATTATTATATTTACAAAATGAAACAGTACATCGAACAAAATAAAGAAAGGTTCTTCGATGAACTTTTCTCCCTGCTGCGGATTCCTTCCGTCAGTGCAAAAGCCGAAAACAAACCCGATATGTACGCCTGCGCAGAGCGTCTCTCAGAGCTTCTGATCGAAGCCGGAGCCGACAGCGCCGGCCTCTGGGAAACTGCCGGCAATCCGGTGGTATATGGAGAGAAATTCGTCTCCAAGGACGAGAAGACCATACTCATCTACGGCCACTACGACGTGCAGCCGGCCGAGCCGCTTGAAAAATGGCGCACGGACCCGTTCGAGCCGGTGCTCGGCCCCGACTCCACCGGGCAGGAAGCCATCTGGGGACGCGGAGCCAACGATGACAAGGGCCAGCTCTTTATGCACGTCAAGGCCTTTGAGTACCTGCTCCGCAGCGGCTCGCTCAGGCACAACGTGAAATTCCTTTTCGAGGGAGAAGAGGAAATCGGCAGCCCGTCGCTTCCCGCCTGGATAAAGGAGCACAAGAAAATGCTCGCCGCCGACATCTGCCTGGTCAGCGACACGACTATGATCAGCGAAAGCGTGCCGTCCATCAATTGCGG
>ONLD01000042.1 GCA_900318565.1 uncultured Bacteroidales bacterium | reverse complement strand
CGGTGAAGATGGCCAGATCGACAGCATACACCTTCTCGGGACTGTTGTTCGACAGGTTGATCTCGAAGGTGAAGTCCGTATTGTAACCCTCCTCGTTGCTGTAGCCGTAGGAGCGTGGCGAGGCCGTCTGGTCCACGAGGTCGAAATACACCTGCTGGTTCACCAGGTGTTGCGGGTGGTGGTTGAAGAACGACATCGTCACCGAGTAGGGCACCACGCCGTTGGGGTCGTAGGTCACCTGCTTGCTCTCCGTCTGGTAGCTCACACCGTTCTTGTATGTGATCTTCGCCCAGATGTTGTGCTTCGAGTATCCCGTGGCCTTGATCAGCGCACACTGCGCGCTCCACTCACCATTGCTGTTGATGCAGGCCTTGCCGATCTGGTCGTCACCGTCCATCACGGCCACCTCGAAATCCTTTCCCTTGGCCAGTTCAGCATCAAGGGCCGTCTTGTATTCTGAAAGCTGGCCGGCCATCGCGGCGTTGAGCACCGTCAGAGGTCCGGCGCAGTTGGCTGATGAGCCTACCGCCCTGAATTCGAAGCGGTTGCCGGTAAAGGCGAAGGGCGAAGTGCGGTTGCGGTCGGTGTTGTCCAGGAAAATCTCCGGGATTTCGACGAGGCCCACTTTCTGCCCCTTCTTGCCTGCAATCTCCACGGGAGTGCCGGAAGGCAGTTCGAGGAGTTTGCGCAGCACCTGGGTCATAGTGCGGCCGAGGAAGGCCGACACGATTGCCGGAGGCGCCTCGTTGCCGCCCAGGCGGTGCTCGTTGCCGGCGCTGGCTATGCTGGCCTTGAGCAGGGCGTTATGTTTCTGGACGGCCGCAAGCGCGTTGACCAGGAAAATTATGAACTGGAGGTTGCCTTTGGCGTCTTTGCCCGGGGAGAAAAGGCCGGTGCCGGTGTCGGTGCCGAGAGACCAGTTGTTGTGCTTGCCGCTGCCGTTGATACCCTCGAAAGGCTTTTCGTGCAGCAGCACCACGAAGGAATGCTTGCGGGCGATTGTCTCCATCAGGTTCATCAGAATCTGGTTCTGGTCGTTGGCGAGGTTGGCTTCGCCATACACGGGAGCCAGCTCGAACTGATTGGGAGCCACCTCGTTATGTCTGGTCTTGAGCGGAATGCCAAGACGCATCGCAGCCAGCTCGAGGTCTCGCATAAATGCCGCGACCCTCGAAGGTATGGCGCCGAAATAGTGGTCGTCAAGCTGCTGGTTCTTCGAGGACATATGCCCAAGGAGCGTACGGCCCGTAATCATCAGGTCGGTGCGCGAAGCGTAAAGGGCCTCGTCCACAAGGAAATACTCCTGCTCCCAGCCGAGGTAGCAATAGACTTTCGACACCTTTGAGTCAAAGAGCCGGCATATGGGGAGGGCCGCTTCGCAGACGGCCTTGATGGACCTCTTGAAAGGAGTCTTGTAATCCAGGGCCTCACCAGTGTAGGACACGAAAATCGTGGGGATGCACAATGTGTCCGCCTGGATGAACACCGGAGAAGTCGGGTCCCAGGCCGTATAGCCGCGGGCCTCGAATGTGGCGCGTATGCCGCCGTTGGGGAAAGATGATGCGTCAGGCTCCTGCTGCACGAGGGACGAGCCGTCGAAGCGCTCGATGATGCCGCCGCGCCCGTCGTAGTCGATGAGGGTCTCGTGCTTCTCGGCAGTGCCGTCGGTCAGGGGCTGGAACCAGTGAGTCACGTGCGTCACTCCGTGGCTCAGGGCCCATTCTTTCATACCTTTGGCAACCTGGTCCGCCGTCTGGCGGTCGAGCTGTCCGCCGCCTTCGATACAATCGAGCAGGCGATTGAAAACATCCGGGTCCAGATACTGTCGCATCTTGGCCCGGTCAAAAACCAATTCTCCGAAAACTTCCGAATACTTTCCCGCAAAGGGTTCGGAGTCAAGCGCCTTCTTTTCGAAGGAACTCCTGACAAGGTCTAGTCTGTTGACGCTCATAGAGGTTGCGAATTAAAAACAAACAAAAACCTTGCAAGTTATAAAGAATTTTTCAGAAATCCGATACCCTGGAGACCGGAGCCGTATCCAGCGACGCCCTCTCTCCGGCTAGATAATGATAATAGCCCGCAATCGCTATCATCGCAGCATTGTCAGTCGTAAATTTGAATTCAGGAAGGAAGGTTCGCCAGCCCCGCTTGCGTCCTTCGGACTGGATACGCTCGCGCAGGCCGCTGTTGGCGCTGACGCCGCCTCCGATGGTGATGTCCTTGATTCCGGTCTGCTTCGAAGCCTTTATCAGCTTGTCCATCAGTATGTCTATCAAGGTCTTCTGGAAGGAAGCGCAGATATCTTCCTTGTTTTTTTCCATAAACTGAGGGTCCTTCGCCATCTCGTCGCGGACGAAATAGAGCAGCGAAGTCTTTATGCCGCTGAATGAGTAGTCCAGGCCCGGTACGCGGGGCTTTGCGAACTTGAAGCGGGAGGGATCGCCCTGCTTTGCCAGCCTGTCGATGACGGGACCGCCCGGATAGCCCAGGCCCATCATCTTGGAGCACTTGTCGAATGCTTCCCCCACCGCGTCGTCGATGGTCTGGCCGAGTATGGTGTAGGACAAGGGTGAATCCACCCTGACGATCTGGGAATTGCCGCCGCTGACAAGCAGGCAGAGATACGGGAAGGAAGGCTCGCGCACCTCAACCCCTTCCTGCCTTATGAAATCGGCCAGCAGATGTCCCTGCAGATGGTTGACCATCACTATGGGAATATCCAGAGCCAGGCCGAGGGCCTTGGCGAAAGACGTGCCTACCAGCAGGGATCCCAGCAGGCCGGGACCGCGGGTAAAAGCTATCGCCGTGAGCTCCGAAGCATCTACGCCGGCCCTGGAAAGGGCCTCGCTGACCACGGGTACAATGTTGAGCTCGTGGGCGCGGGAGGCCAGTTCGGGCACTACGCCGCCATAGGCCTTGTGCACGTCCTGGGAGGCTATTACGTTGGACAGCAGTACGCCGTCACGGATGACGGCCGCAGAAGTGTCGTCGCAGGAAGATTCTATGCCGAGAATAATATCTGCCATACAAAATGGTTTTGCGCGGCCGCAAATTTAACAATTATTTACTAAATTTGTAGGTTTAATTAAGAGTATCACTATCGAAAAAGGAAGATACATAGCGGCCCGTATAGCCGGCCTGTTCATTCTGATCCTGTTCTTCGGCCTCGTCGTAGTGCAGTTCAGACGCGTGCAGACCGGGCTCGCCCGTTTCGTGACTTCCAAGCTGGAAAGCACCCTCGGAGGCCATTTCAGCGTGGGCAGCATCCAGTTGCTCCCGTTCAACGCAGTGGTAGCCAGGGACATTGTCCTGCTGGACGACAATCCCTACACCGCCCGTCCCGGAGAGCGCGACCACAAAAACCTGGACACGCTGGCCCGCATCGGACGGCTGTCGGCCACGCTGTCCCTGCGCTCGCTGCTGGACAATCGCGGCCTGCACCTGCACCGCGTGGAACTGGAGGACCTGTTGTTCCAGCTCACTTCCGAGCCGGATTCCGTGTATGGCAGCAACCTTTCGCGGGTGCTGCGGCTGGCCGATTCCGAAGATGACGGCTCCCCCATCAGCCGCGACAGCATATTCACCATCGACCGCGTCCGCATCCACAACGCCCGCTACCGTATGGTGAGCTTCCTCCCCGACACTCCCGCCGAGCACGGAATCGATTACGGAGATATGGACGTCACATTCGACCTGAAAGCGCACGACGTGGGCTTCCACGGAGGACGCTGCCACGCCGTGGTGGAGGAAATGCGGGCCGACGAGAAGTCGGGCTACAGCATCCTGGACATCAGCGGCCGGGTGGCCGTGGGCCTGGGCAAGACGGAAGTGGACAAGATGCATTTTGCCGACAACGGCGGAAGCGACCTGCATTTCAAGAAAGTGACGCTCAGTTACGACGACACTGCCGCGTGGAGCGATTTCATACGCAAGGTTGACCTGGACGTGGAGTTCGAGCCATCCCATCTGGTGCTCGGTTCCATCAGCGGATTCAGCGGAGGCGTATTCTGGGGCAACCGTTTCCAGACCGACATCCGTTCCGGCCGCTTCAAGGGCACGGTGAGCGATTTCACCTTGAGCGACCTTGCTATGGTCAACCCCACAGGCGGCGTGAGCGGCACGGTCAACGGCAGGTGCAGCGGTATTCCCGACACCGGAAATATGGCCATCGACGCCTCTCTGGACGGTTTCCGCTTCACCTTCGACGGGCTCGAGAAAGCCCTTGGCGAGCTGGGCGCCGACGTATCGCTGTCTCAATACGCACCGGGAGTGCCCTTCACGCTCAACGGCAAGGTGAAAGGAATACTCGACAATTTCACGGCCCGGCTTAACCTCGACTCCCCCATCGGCGGCCTCGACGTGGACGCCAAGTCCAAAGACCTTATCAGCGACCGGGGCCCCCTCTCCGTGGGAGCCACCTTCTCTTCGGAAGGAATGAACCTCGGCAAACTGCTGGGCAGTCCATCGCTCGGCCCCTGCGCATTCAATGCCGGCGGCAGCGTGCGGCTCGCAAAAGGAGGCCCGGACATAGACCTCGACAGGCTGGAGATTTCCCGCCTCAATTTCCTCGGCTACGACTACCGGGATATTTCGCTGAACGGAGCTATGGACAACGGTACCCTTACCGCCCGGCTTGACAGCGGCGACCCGAATGCCGCGATAAGCCTCCTGACGGATTTCAACATCAAGGGCAAGAGCGGCAAGGTCAACATCCAGCTGGACGACGTGGACCTTGCGGCCCTGAATCTTGACACCCGCGGCGGGAAGTCGAGAGTCAGCTGCACCATCACCGCCGACCAGGGTCTGGACAAGGAGACCCCCGCCAGCATCTACATTTCCGACTTGAGGCTGACTGACGACAAGGGCACCAAGCGCATAGGCGACATCGACATATCCGCCCGCGTCTGGAGCGAGCGCTGGTCCATAATCCTCAATTCGGACGTCGTGGACTTCAAATTCGACGGCATATCCGACTTGAAATCACTGTTTGCTGACATCAAGAGAGTCAGCGTGGAGAGGGATTTCCCGGCCTACTTCACCCCGAAACCCGGCGGGCCGGCATCCTCCGCCCCCACCACTAAAGCCACGGCGAGCGCAGTGTTCCACAAGACCGACGCCCTGCTGTCTTTCCTGATGCCCGAACTCACCATAGCCGAAGATACCGCAATCAACTTCGACCTGGACAATTCAGGAGTCCTGCTCGGATATATCAAGTCTCCTCTGATTGCCTGGGGCGGCATCAAGGGCAGCGGCATAGGACTGGCACTCGACAACCGGGATGAGACATTGTCCGTCAACCTCAACGCCGACCAGCTTAAAATCAACGATATATCCTTCGACGAAGCCACGCTCAGCGCCGAAGGGCGGGACAACCGGGCACAGATCTCCCTGACCTACGAAGGGGCGGACCTGCTGGGAAAAGGCAGCGAACTGTTCATCGACGCAGGCCTGAGACGCGGAGGCGACGGAAAACTGGCCCTCGACGTGCTGACGGAGCCCTCATTCATACGCATCAAGAACGATGTCTGGGAGCTGTCCAAAGCCCATATCCAGTATGCTGAAGGAGGCGTCTTGGTCGAAGGCTTCAGCCTCGTAAGCGAGGGTCAGAGCATAGCGCTGGACGGCGCCACCAGTCCCGACTCCCCCGCCACGCTCAACGTGGACCTCCACAATCTGGACCTCGGCATCGTCAACGAGTTCGTCGGTGAAGGCAAGTTCAAAGTGTATGGAGTCATCGACGGCAGGGCGGCGCTTTCCTCTCCTTTCCCATCCGAACTCGGACTCGGCGCCGACCTCAGCCTGCAGGGGCTCGAGCTTGCGGGCCACCAGGCAGGCGACTTCCATCTGGTCAGCGCCTGGGACGATACGGGAAAGAACATAAATCTCAAGCTGCTCAATACGATAGCGGGGGTCCCCAAGATGAGCATCGACGGCAGTTACGGCATCAAGAGCAAGGCCGTTGACGCTTCCGTCCAGCTGGACAGCTTGGATATGGGCATCCTTTCTCCTTTCGTGGAAGGCATCCTGACCCAGACCGGAGGCGCCGTGTCCGGCATTGTCCACGCATACGGAAAGCCTGAGAACATCCGCCTGGAAAGCGACGGGGTGCAGCTTCAGGACGTGCTTGCGCGCATCTCCTACACCAACGTGGCCTACATCCTCAACGGCACCATTGGGCTTGACGGCACTCGCGCCCTGTTCAACTCCGTCGGAGTCAAAGACACCTATGGCGGCATCGGCGTGCTTGGCGGCTCCCTCACATTCAAGGATATGAAGGACTTCCGGCTGGACGCCGCTTTGAATATGCACCGGCTCAAGGCCATCGACATTCCTTCGGAGGGCGAGCTCGGCATCTACGGAGACCTGGCTATTTCCGGCAATGCTGCAATCAGCGGCCCCTTCAACGCCCTGAGCCTGAACGCCGACATTTCGACGGCCGGAAGCGGCACCGTCAATGTCCCCCTGTCAGGGTCGTCTTCGGCCGTGGTAAGCAACCTCCTGACCTTCACCGCTCCCCGGGCAGATTCCGAAGAGGAAGAACAGGTGCTCCTCGCTTCATCCGCGAAGACTCAGAACCCGCGCAGCACCTTCATCGCCCACGCCAAGGTGAAAGTCTCGCCGGATGTAATCGCCAGCATAGAAATCGACAAAGACTCCGGGCATATGCTGACGGCCGGTGGCGACGGCTCCGTGGTGCTTGACCTCAACACGGCAAAAGACCGCTTCCAGCTCAAGGGAGACTATATAATCAACGACGGACGGTACCTGTTCAACATCCCCGGCGTGGTCAGCAAGGACTTCGACATCAAGGAAGGCAGCACGCTGAAATTCAACGGCAGTATTGCGGAGAGCACGCTCGACGTCAAAGCCGTCCACGGCGTCAAGACATCCCTCAACACGATAGTGGCCGACTCCTCCGCGGTCTCCAGCCGGCGCCTTGTAGAATGCGTGCTGGACATAGGCGGCAAGATAAAATCGCCCGAAGTGTCGTTCGACGTCAATGTGCCCGACCTGGATCCCGGCACGCAGATGCAGGTGAACGCCGCGCTCAACACCAACGACAAGAAGCAGAAGCAATTCGTGGCCCTGCTCCTCTTCGGCACCTTCCTGCCCAGCGAGAACGTGGGCGTGGTCAACGGCACGAATATGCTCCTGTCCAACGTCGGTGAAATCGTGTCCGGACAGCTCAACAACATCCTGCAGAAGCTCGAAATCCCGCTGGACTTCGGCTTCGGCTACCAGCAGGACCACGGCGGCGCCGACCTGTTCGACGTGGCCGTATCCACGCAGCTGTTCAACAACCGCATCATAGTCAACGGCTCCGTGGGCAACCGCATATACAGCACTTCGACAAATCCCTACGGGGACGTGGTCGGCGACCTGGACATTGGTTACAAGATTTTCAAGAACGGAGAGCTGATGGTCAAAGCCTTCTCGCACTCGGCCGACCAGCACACGAGCAGCCTCGACTTCTCACAGCGCAACGGCGCCGGAATCTCTTACCAGAAAGAATTCGACAACCTGACCGATTTCTTCCATCAGATGTTCTTCAGCAAGAAGCGGCGTGCGCGCGAAGCCCAGATAGAGGCGGAAAAAGTAAAAGAAATGAAAACAATTACGATAGATTGATGAGCGGGAGTAACTGTAAGAAGATAGCGCTGCTGACGCTTGGCTGCAAACTGAATTACGCGGAGACCAGCACCTACGAACGTCTGTTCCGGCAGGCAGGACTTGAGGTCGTGCCCTGGAGCCACAAGGCGGACGTGTATCTGGTCAACACCTGTTCGGTCACTGCCGTAGCGGACGCGAAGTCGCGCAATCTCGTGCGCAAGGTCCACAGGGTCAACCCGGATGCGGCGGTCATAGTCACAGGCTGCAGCGCGCAGCTGCGCCGGAGCGAGATCGAAGCCATACCCGGGGTGAGCCTCGTCTTCGGCTGCGAGCAGAAAAGCGCCGTGGTGCCGGACACTCTGAAATTGCTCGGACTCACTTCCGCCGTCTCCACTCCCCCCGGGCCTGTTTTTGCCGCCTGGAGCAGCGGGGAGCGTACGCGCTCGTTCCTCAAGGTCCAGGACGGATGCGACAATTTCTGTAAATACTGCACCGTCCCCTATGCACGAGGACGAAGCCGCAACGTGCCCATAAGCGAATGTGTGGAAAACGCTGCAAAAGCCGCAGCGCTCGGAGTCAAGGAAATCGTGCTGACCGGTGTCAATACAGGCGACTTCGGACGCACCACGGGCGAATCGTTCTCCGACCTGCTCAAGGCGCTGGATAAGGTGGACGGCATAGAACGCTACCGCATTTCCAGCATAGAGCCCAACCTGCTTACGGAGGAAATCGTGGACTGGATAGCCTCCGGCACCAAGTTCCAGCCGCATTTCCACATCCCCCTGCAGACCGGCTGCGACGAGCTGCTGCAGAAGATGGGACGCCGATACGACACGGCTTTCTTCGCGTCACGCATAGATTATGTACGCAAGGCCCTTGAAGCCCCCGGACGTCCGAAAGTCTTCTTCGGCATCGACGTGATGGTGGGGCTGCCCGGCGAGACGGAAGCCCTTTTCAGGCAGACTTACGCCTTCTTGGAGCAGATGCGTCCCGCATTTATCCACGTGTTTCCTTATTCCCGCCGCCCCGGTACGCCGGCAGCGACGATGCCCGGGCAGGTGGCAGAGGCCGTCAAGAAGGAAAGGGTCGCCGCGCTGGAGTCCCTGTGCGCCTCGCTGCACTCGGACTTCGTGGAAGCGAACAGGGGGATACGCGAGAGAGTGCTTTTCGAATCTACCGACCACGGCGGATTTATGGAAGGATACACAGGTAATTACATACGCATACGACGCCCCTGGGAAGAGGCGCTTTGCGGACAATTAGTGGATGTTACGATATGAAAGCTAAACTTACTATTCTCGGGTCCGGCACATCCTCCGGCGTGCCTATGATAGGATGCAACTGCCGCGTGTGCAAATCGGCCGACCCGAAAGACTCCCGCCTGCGGGCAAGCGCGCTGGTGGAATACGGGGGCCTCACCATACTCGTGGACTGCGGTCCCGACTTCCGGCTCCAGGCCATCCGGGCAGGCATTTCGCATCTTGACGGTATCCTGCTGACCCACAACCATATGGACCATATAGGCGGACTGGATGACACCCGCGCCCTGAATCTGTGCGAGAGCCACCCCGTCAACATTTACTGCGAGCGCTACGTCGAAGACTCCCTGAGGCATATGTACGCCTACGCTTTCGCCGACCCCAAGTATCCGGGAGCCCCGGAATGGCATATGCACACCATTGACGGCAGCGCGCCGTTCAAAGTATGGTCGAACGCCGGCGACGAGGTGCTCAAATGGGAGAAGGGCTTCGGTTACCGCCACCTCGGCAGCCAGGGCCAGGAAGGGGTGAGCGTGGAAGTGATTCCCATCCAGGGCTGGCACCATAAAGTGAAGAAACTTTCGGTGCTGGGCTACCGTTTCGGAGACATCGCTTACCTCACCGATATGAACCTAATAGACGACTGCGAACTGGAGAAGCTCAAGGGAGTCAAGGCCGTGACCCTCAACTGCGTGAAATTCGACTGCCATCATTCGCATTTCTCGCTGCACGAAGTACTGTCTTTCTTTGAAAAGGTAGGGGCCAGGGACTCCTATATCACCCATATCTCCCACCTCCTCCCTCCCCACGCCGAATTCGAAAAGATTCTGCCCGAGGGAGTGCGCCCCGCCTACGACGGACTCGTAATAGAATATTAATATGAAGAAAGTGTTACTCGCGGCGGGTATCGCCTCCATTGCCGCATTATCCTCCTGCAAAATGGAAAACCCTCTTCTGGGCGAATCCCCGCTTCAATACGGGGCGCCTCAATTCGATAAAATAAAGAACGAACACTACCTGCCGGCTTTCGAACAGGGAATCAAGGAAGCCAAGGCTGAAATAGATGCAATCGTGGCCAATCCCGAGCCTCCTACCTTCGAGAACACCATAGAGGCTCTGGAATATTCCGGAAAGACTCTTTCCAACGTGGAGAACATCTTCTTCAATATCCTGGAAGCCGACACCAACGAGACTCTCCAGGACATAGCCGAGGAAATATCCCCCAAGCTGACCGAGTACTCTATGTACGTATCCCTCAACGAGAAGCTCTTTGAAAGGGTAAAGGCCGTCTGGGACAGCAGGGAGAGCCTTTCCCTCGAAAGGGACCAGGAGAGGCTTCTGGAAAACACCTACAAAGAATTCACCAGGGGCGGAGCCAACCTGTCCGCAGAAGATAAAGTCACCTTCAGCCGCCTCAGCGAGGAGCTCTCGCTGCTGAGCCTGAGTTTCAGCAAGAACGTGCTCGCCGCGACCAACGCCTTCGAGCTCGAGATTACGGACGAGGCCCAGCTTGAGGGACTCCCCGACTTCGTACGCGCCGTCGGAGAGCAGGCAGCCCGCGACAAAGGCAAGGAAGGCTGGGTGTTCGACCTCAGCTATCCCAGCTACTCGCCCTTTATGAAGTATTCCGCCCGCCGGGAACTGCGGGTGAAGATGTATCTTGCCTACAACAGCAGGGCCTTCGGCGGAGAGTTCGACAACTCTCAGATTGTCAAGGATATAGTGGAGCACCGCCTGCAGATTGCGCGCCTTCTCGGCTATCCCGACTATGCCGCCTATGCCCTTGACGAGCATATGGTAAAGAGCGAGGAAAAAGTGAACGCCTTCATCGAGGAGCTCCTTGAGCCCTCCCTGCCGGCCGGGCGCAAAGAGGTGGATGAGATTTACGAATTCGCCCGGGAGCAAGGATTTACCGACAAGTCCCTGATGCCCTGGGACTTCAGCTACTGGAGCGAGAAGTACAAGACCGCCTTTTTCAACCTCGACGATGCGGCGCTCAAGCCCTACTTCAAGCTGGAGGACTGCATAGAGGCCGTGCTCGGACTCGCCACCAAGCTCTACGGGCTGCAGTTCACGCCGCGTCCCGACATACCCGGCTACCACAAAGACGTCAAGGTGTTCGATGTATGCGACGCCGACGGCCGACACCTGGCCCTTTTCTATGCCGACTTCTTCCCGAGGCCGTCCAAGAGGGGCGGTGCGTGGATGACTGAATTCCGCGGCCAGAGCATACGCGGGGGCGTGGAAGAACGTCCCCTCATCAGCATCGTGACCAATTTCAGCAAGCCGAGCTCAGATGCGCCCTCACTGCTGACGCACGACGAACTTACCACCTTCCTCCACGAATTCGGGCACTCGCTGCACGGGATGATGGCGGAAGGCCGCTACGGTTCTATGACCGGCACGAGCGTGGCCCGCGACTTCGTAGAACTGCCTTCGCAGATAATGGAGAACTGGGCATTCGAGCCCGAGTATCTGGAGACCTTCGCAAAGCACTACAAGACAGGAGAGGTGATTCCCCGCAGCCTCATCGACAAGATCGTGGCGTCCAAGAACTTCCTCGCCGGCTACTATCAAGTGCGCCAGCTGGATTTCGCCCGTCTGGATATGGCCTGGCACACCCTCAAGGCCGTTCCCGAAGAAAGCGCTGCAGCCTTCGAAAAAGCAGTGCTCCGGCCCTCCGCGTTGATGCCCCAGATTCCCGAAACCTGCATTTCCACGTCCTTCAGCCATATTTTCAGCGGCGGTTATTCCGCAGGCTATTATTCCTACAAATGGGCGGAAGTGCTTGAGGCCGATGCATTCAGCCTCTTCAAGGAAAAGGGTATCTTCAACACCGAAGTATCCGGCGCTTTCCGCAAGGAAATCCTGTCCCGGGGCAGCAGCGAAGACGAGGCTGTGCTGTACCGCAACTTCCGCGGTCACGACCCCGAGCCTGAAGCCCTGCTGGTCAAGCTGGGAATAAAATAGAGCCGGAGGCTTTTCAGTTAAGCTCCCCCTCGTCCGCCATCTTCCTGTAGATGCTCAGGGCGTCGGGGGGCATTCCGTTTTCAGGATTGCTGACAAAGGCTTTTAGGTCCTGCAGCGTAGCGCCCTCGTGCTCACGGTAAAAGCGCAGCAGCAGAGAGCGGGTACGGTCTTCGGCACTTCTTGCCCGGCACACGTCGCAGGTCCCGCAGTCTTCCGTGCGGGTCTGCCCGAAATAGCGCAGAAGCTGGCGGGAGCGGCATTCCTCGCCGTTGGTGAGGAAATCCACCATCGCGTCCGTCCGCGCCTGGGCGTTGCCCCGCAGGAACTTGTAGCGCTCCGGCTTAAGGTCGAGGTTGCCGGGCATCAGGCGGTCGTGGTGCAGGAATATCAGGGAGCAGCGGTCAGCCGGAATATAGCGGATGACCCTTTCAAGCGAGAGACGGTACAGCAGCTGGCGGAGCTCCGGGATGCCTGTATCGCAGTCCCGCGCAAGCTTCTCCTCGTCCACTGGCAGAGAGTAGGATTGTATTCCGGGATAGCCGCGCATCAAGGATTCCAGCAAAGGAATCATCCGCGAATCAGGCAGGTCGGTGTCATACAGGGAGTTGCGAGGCACGGTAATCTGTACCCTGGTGGGGAATTCCGTGTCTTCGGCGTAGGATATGTGGTCCGCCTGGGCGAGGTATTGCAGCGCATAGTGCACGCTTGCGCGCTGCAGGCCGAAGTGGCGGCAGAACTCTTCGATATCGAAACGCAGGGTGCGTCCCTCCCCCGTCTCGTAGATGATTTCGTGGAAGATGTGAATCTTCTGGTAAATGTCTTCGATGTACTCGAGCGGCGGGAAAGAGGTATCGAGCATCTGCCGGAGATGAGCGATGTTGGCGGCGTTCCAAAGCAGCACCGCGTAGGACCTCAGGCCGTCCCGCCCGGCGCGGCCCGCTTCCTGGAAGTATGACTCCAGACTGTCGGAAGGCTCCCAGTGCACCACGAAGCGCACATCCGGCTTGTCTATACCCATACCGAAAGCGTTGGTGCAGACCATCACGCGGATTTCGCCCTTCTTCCAGGCTTCCTGACGCAGGCTGCGTTCCAGAGGCCCCAGGCCGGCGTGGTAGTAGGATGCGCTGACGCCTTGGCTTTTGAGCAGCTCGGCGACTTCTTCGCAGCGGCGGCGGTTGCGCAGGTACACTATGCCCGACCCGCCCACTCCGCGGCAGATATCCAGCAGCTGGCCGCTCTTGTCCTGGCATTCGCGTACGATGTATGACAGATTGGGCCTTTCGAATCCGGCTTTCAGCACGGTGAACGAAGGATGTTCAGGGTCTGGAGACAGGCGGCGTGCTATGTCTTCCGCCACCTTGGGCGTCGCGGTGGCAGTCAGTGCGATTACGGGAGCGGCCACCCTTTCACGGAGCTCCCCTATCCGGAGGTAGTCAGGGCGGAAGTCGTAGCCCCACTGCGAGATACAGTGGGCCTCGTCCACGACTATGTAATTGATATCCAGCACGTCGAGGTAGGACTGGAACAGGGCGGTCCCCAGGCGCTCCGGCGACACGTACAGGAACTTGCAGTCCCCGTAGGCGGCGTTGTTGAGCATCAGGTCAACCTCCCTTCGGGACATTCCGGTATGAATGGCTATTGCCCTGATGCCGCGGTCCGAAAGGTTCTGCACCTGGTCCTTCATCAGCGCGATGAGGGGCGTCACCACGAGGGCGAGCCCGTCCCGGACAAGGGCCGGCACCTGGAAGCACAGGGACTTGCCGCCGCCGGTGGGGAGAATTGCCAGGGTATCGTCGCCCCGGAGGGCGGAATCGATGATTTCCCTCTGCATAGGGCGGAACGAATCGAAGCCCCACCAGCGCTTGAGTGCCTCCTCGGGAGTCATTTACGCCAGGATTATGAATACGCAGGGACGCTTGCCTATGACGGCAGGGGCCTTTCGCCACTGCTCGATGCTCATAGTGCGTATGTAAGAGGTCGGGAGGGTGAGGTCAGCGGCCACCGTAAGGCGCGTAGGCCCCTGAAGGAACTGCAGCATATCCGCAAACAGGGAGTCGTTGCGATAGGGGGTCTCGATGAAAATCTGGCTCTGTCCCAGCGAGCGGGACAGGCGCTCCACTTCTTTCAGGGCGCTGCGTCTCTCATCGGTCTTGGCGGGAAGGTAGCCGCGGAACGCGAAGCTCTGGCCGTTGAGGCCGGAAGCCATAAGCGCCAGCATAAGGGACGAAGGACCGACGAGAGGCACAACTTCTATCCCCTTGCGGTGGCAGAGGGCCACCAGTGCCGCTCCGGGGTCGGCCACGGCAGGGAGGCCGGCCTCGCTGATGAGACCCACGTCGCCTTTGTCGAAGAGGCCGGCAAGGGCCTCCACTTCCTGCGGCTGCGTGTGCTCGTTGAGCGTGTGGAACTCCAGTTCTTCGATGTGGCCCTTCAGTCCGGCGGCGGACAGGAAGCGGCGCGCCGTGCGTATTTCCTCCACCACAAAGCACTTGAGCCCGAGCGCCGTCTGCAGCACGGGAGCAGGCAGCACGTCGGCCGGATCGTATTCGCCCAGAGGCGAAGGAATCAAATATAATTTCCCTTTCACGAAGGCAAATATAAGAAATCTGCAGGGATTTTTATATAATTATCCGGGTTTCTTGCCCGGCGCCTGTCCAAGGCCCGGTTTTTGCAGGGAAATAAGTGCTTTTGCATTGTCCTTTTACGGAAAATAGTTAAATTTGCAGACTGGAATTACTTATTTAATTTTATATAAACTATGTCTAAAATCAATCTTGGCAAGTATGGTATCGAGGGCGTAACCGAGATCCTGTACAATCCCACCTACGAAGTTCTCTACAACGAAGAGACCAAACCCGGCCTCGAAGGCTATGACAAAGGACAGGTCACCGAACTTGGCGCCATCAACGTGATGACCGGCATCTACACTGGCCGTTCTCCCAAAGACAAGTACATCGTGATGGACGAGAACTCCAAGGACACCGTCTGGTGGAACACCCCCGAGTACCCGAACGACAACCACGAACTCTCCAAGGACCAGTGGAAGGCCCTCAAGGAGCTTGCCCTGAAGCAGCTCAGCGGCAAGAGGCTCTTCGTCGTGGATGGTTTCTGCGGCACCCACAAAGACACCCGTATGAAGGTCCGCTTCATTATGGAGGTCGCCTGGCAGGCCCACTTCGTGACCAATATGTTCATCCGTCCCCAGAACCAGGCTGAGTTCGACCAGGAGCCTGACTTCGTAGTGTACTGCGCCGCCAAGGCAAAGGTTGACAACTACAAGGAGCTCGGCCTCCGCAGCGAGACCGCCGTCGCATTCAACGTGACCAGCAAGGAGCAGGTCATCCTCAACACCTGGTACGGCGGCGAGATGAAGAAGGGTATGTTCTCTATGATGAACTACTACCTGCCTCTGAAGGGCATCGCCGCTATGCACTGTTCCGCCAACACCGATATGAACGGCGAGAACACCGCCATCTTCTTCGGTCTCTCCGGCACCGGCAAGACCACCCTCAGCACCGACCCCAAGCGTCTCCTCATCGGTGACGACGAGCACGGCTGGGACGACGAAGGCGTGTTCAACTTCGAGGGCGGCTGCTACGCCAAGGTGATCAACCTCGACAAAGAAAGCGAGCCTGATATCTACAACGCCATCCGCCGTGACGCTCTCCTCGAGAACGTGACCGTCGACGAGCAGGGCAAGATCGACTTCGCCGACAAGTCCGTGACCGAAAACACCCGCGTCAGCTATCCTATCTACCACATCAACAAGATCGTCCGTCCCTATTCCCAGGGCCCGGCTGCAAAGCAGGTGATCTTCCTGAGCGCCGACGCATTCGGTGTGCTGCCTCCCGTCAGCATCCTGACTCCCGAGCAGACCAAGTACTACTTCCTCTCCGGCTTCACCGCCAAGCTCGCAGGTACCGAGCGCGGCATCACCGAGCCCACTCCTACCTTCTCCGCCTGCTTCGGCCAGGCCTTCCTCGAACTGCATCCTACCAAGTATGCCGAGGAGCTCGTCAAGAGAATGAAGCAGAGCGGCGCAAAGGCATATCTGGTCAACACCGGCTGGAACGGCACCGGCAAGCGTATCTCCATCCGTGACACCCGCGGCATCATCGACGCCATCCTTAACGGCAGCATCGACAAGGCCCCGACCAAGAAGATTCCTTTCTTCAACTTCGAGGTTCCGACCGAACTCGCAGGTGTCGATACCGGCATCCTCGATCCTCGCGACACCTACGCCGATCCCAAGGTTTGGGAGGAGAAGGCCAAGGATCTCGCAGGCCGCTTCATCAAGAACTTCCACAAGTACGAGTCCAACGAGGCCGGCAAGGCTTTGGTTAAAGCTGGTCCCCAGCTTTAATTCCCGCACTTGCAGATAATTCCCCGGGGCTGAATCTTTGAGGTTCAGCCCCGTTTTTTTCGGGCCCGCAAAGAGCGTTCCCGGGCCAGATTGGCAGCTTCCCCGCGTCTTCCGGCCCGCAAAGGGCGCTCCAGGGCCCGATTGGCAGCTTTCCCGCGTCTTCCGGCCCGCGAAGGGCATTCCCGGGCCGGGTTGGCGGTTTCCCCGCTCCTTCCGGCCCGCAAAGGGCATTCCCGGGCCCGATTGGCAGCTTTCCCGCGTCTTCCGGCCCGCAAAGAGCGTTCCCGGGCCCGATTGGCAGCTTTCCCGCGTCTTCCGGCCCGCGAAGGGCGTTCCCAGGCCCGATTGGCAGCTTCCCCGCTCCTTCCGGCCCGCAAAGGGCGTTCCAGGGCCCGGTTGGCAGCTTCCCCGCTCCTTCCGGCCCGCAAAG
>ONLD01000088.1 GCA_900318565.1 uncultured Bacteroidales bacterium | reverse complement strand
CTTCCTCGCACGCTACCTCGACAGCTGCGGTTTTGGCTCCGGCAGCCACGGGAGCGTCGTCAGGGCTCACGGTCACGGACACTTCTCCGGCAAGGGCGCCGGCGCTTTCGGTAGAAATCCTGACTTTCTTCACACCATCGACGCCCACGATGAACTTAAGCAGGGCGAGAGTGTTCTTGAAGGTAGGGGTCGCGCTTGCATCGGCGAAGTACGCCACGGATGCAAGAGCTTTCGGGTCCACGTTCTGGGAAGCGGTGACGGCCTGGTTGCCGACATTCATCTTCACGACGGCCGACTTGTCCCAGGAGACTGCGCTCTCGAACGGATATGCGGCCACGAAACTGGTCGCGCCCTCGGGGACGGAACCCCAGATCTTCACGTTGGTGCCTTCGACAGACATCACAGTGAATTCCTCGGGAGCCTCGGATGCGCTAGTAAACACGGCCACCTTTTCACCGACTTCCCAGATGACCTCCTTGCCGTTCTGCAATGAGGACTTGGTGTCGGCATCGCTCTGAGCCGTGAGGGTAAGCTCGACATAGCCGGGCTTTACGGCCACTTCATCAGTAGCAATCTCCTTCTGGCAGGAGACCAATGCAGCAATCGCAATCGCTGCAGAAATAATAACTTTCTTCATAACTCTTGACGATTACCAGGTAAACGGGGTTTCGTCACCGTAATGCTCGGTGCCGCCGCCGGGAAGAGATGTGAATGTCGCATCGGAGAGGACAGGGAGACTGTCCTGAGCCTTCCAGCCATACAGAGTATGGGCGGTATATGCGGCAGCATTGAGATTCAGCTTATCCTTTGCGCTGCTGGTGTATGAAGCGGCGGCGAATGCCTCGTTGCCGCTGAGCACTACGCCCGCACCGGCCTCGCCGATAGGCAGGCCCTCGACATAGTAGCAGTTGGAGACGGTAATGCCGGCGTGGTTAGGCAGTAAGCCATACAAAGCACCATACTGAGTAGCGGAACCTGTAACGGCAGCGCCACCCACCTGGAGACGGTCAGCAGTAATATTGCTGGTGCAGTTCTGGATAAGGCCGGTTCCGGCAGAGCTGAGAGACACATAGCCAAGGATACCGCCAGCCGAAGGATGAGCCATTGCGAGGTCGCAGGCGATGCTTGCGTGGGAATAGCAGTTGACAATCTTGAAGGTACTGCCGGAGTCTTTGCAGCGGACCCAGCCCGCGATACCGCCGATCATACTGTCGCCCTTGGTCGGATCACCGCCGGTGTCGCAGGCAGTGGCGACAAGAGACGAAGAAGCGGAGACTCCGCAGTTGTAGATATCCACGGGACCGTTGGCATCGGGATACTCATAACCGACGATTCCGCCAACAGAATATGCACCGGTCACGGTAGCACCGTCCACGAAGCAGTTGTCAATAAGGTTGGGATTGCCGTTCTTTGCAATGGCACGGCCGATAATACCGCCGACGCCGTCACCGGAGCCAACGACAGAAGTCCCATCAGAGACAGAGCAATTGGTCACTTCTCCTATATCAAACCAACCGGCGATACCCCCGATATTTAAACTACCGGAAATGCTGGAAGACTGGTTGACTTTACAGCCTTTGATTGTGGAACCAGCAAGCTCACTGTCAGAGACCTTATAATACATAGCCCAGCCCACAATACCACCTGCTCGCCCATCAGCTGCGCTAACTTTAGCATTTGATACAGAACAATCTGCAAGAGTGGAATTCTGAACGACACCGGCAAATCCGCCGGCGTCAGCAGCCGTGCTTTTCACTTCTGAATCCTGGACAGAGCATCCAGTAAAAATACCGCCATTAGATGAAAGTCCAAAGAAACCGCCTGTAACATTATTGCCGGAAATGGTAGACTTAATAACCTGGCAATCCTGGAATTTTGTCTTTGACAGGTCTTTGCCGCCGAATCCGCCTACATTTGTATAACCGGAAACAGTACAATTATCTACTTTACAATTGTCGAAAAGGACGGCATTCTCCGTATTGCCTACAAAGCCGCCGACGCACCAGCAAGTCGAAGAAACGTCTGACTTTTCAATAGTGCAGTCCTTAATTGTATTCTTCTCGCTATATCCGATGAAACCTCCAAGAGGAACTCTCCATTCTTGATTTGCGACAAGATTTCCAATAGGCGCTTCACAAACAACAGAGGCACCTGAGACCTTGCAGTCCTGGATGGTACTATTAATAACATATCCGATTAAGCCGCCGGTAGCGCCCCAAGCCGTCACTCTCATTGCTGTGACCTTGACATCACCCTGATTCTCGCAGTTCTTGATGGTCAATTTGTTGCCGGACTTTCCGACAATGCCGCCAACATAGCGTGCGTCAGGATTATTATTCAGCAACGAACCGTAATTAATACAATTCTCGATGGTAACATCTGCATCTACCTGTGCCACAATACCGCCAACTACGTCGCCATCGCCCGAAGAGGCCTTATTGCTGACATTTCCATAATTGACGCAGCCTTTCAGAGTGGAGGTCGATGCCCAGTTACCGCAAATACCGGCAATTCTGGTCTTTGCAGTCGCCGTTTCATCCACTACAATATTGGCGTAGTTAACGACATTCTCCATACTGGCGGTTGCCTGAGTCTTACCAACAACACCTGCATAGTACCAGCCTGTGGACGCGGAAGCAGCGTGAGTCAGCGTGCTCTTGCCATCCCAGGTCTCACCATCCTTGGATCCAAAAACAAAATTCTTAATAACAGAGGTAACGGCCTCATCCTTAGTAATCCGAATCATTCCAACATACTCATTAGTAGTAACGCTGAAATTATAGATGCGATGGTTCTGGCCGTCGAATGTGCCGATGAACTGATCGACAGGAACCCAGTCGGTAACGCTGCTCATATCAATGTCTTCGCCGAGATAGATGATATCTTTTTCGGTGAAGTCAGCGTATGCCACGGCGTCCCAGGCCTTCATATCGTCGGCTGACTGGATGTAGCGGCACTTGGTCTCTATACCGGCCACGTCGAATGACGGGAGTTCGATACCCTTGTTGCGCTCGAGCTGCTTGGCGCTCGAAGAAATCTTATAATTGGCAAGAGCCTGACCGTCGCGCTTGAAGACGATCTTAAGACCTTTCTCAAGATTCTGGGGCAGCACTGCGAGGTCATAAGAACCGGCAGCGAAAGTGCCGGACTCGGGGACCAGGGTCACTGCGAGATTGCGGCTGTCGCACTCGAATGCGGCGCTGGCGGGATCGAGCTGGACAGGACCGGCAAGAGCCGGGCTGCACTTCGCTCCGTCAGGGTTGCCTTCGAAAGAAATGGAAGTCACGTCGGTGTCGGTGATGGTCACGCGCACAAGGCTGAAAGCGTTGCGCAGGGTCACACCGGCATCCAGGGCTGCTGCGTCTGAAGCCTGTCCCACGGCGACGAAAGCCGCCGGATCAGCATTATGAGCCCCGGCTTTTTGCGTGGCGGGCAAAACGGTCTGCACCTTGCCGCCCACGATTGCGATATCGTCTCGGTAAGGAGAAACCACATAGAACGGACCGGAAGCACCGGCCTCTATCTCACCTTTAAATCTATCTGTCTCGGAATTATAAGTAAAAGGAGCCACCGTGGAGCCATAGCAAAGTGCCACCTTATCGCCTTCTTCCCACTTGAAAGTGGTACCGTCCAGGTAAGACTTGGTCAACTCTTGACGGACAGGGAATGAGTACTCTACAAGATTGACGCTGGAGACGCCATCTCGGGAAGGATTAATCGAATCTTCGGTAACCTTGTTGCAGGAAACCGCCATCGCCATACAAAGGGCGGAAGCAATCAAAACAAACTTTTTCATACTTCTATCCTCCATAATTAAATCCAGGGATCGTAGGGCTGGAACCCTCCGAACTCCTCATTGTCGAACTGAGGACTCTGGCACAGCAGTTCGCTGCACAGAGACTCACAGATCTCTGCTGCCGGAGCCGAATAGACCCGGCGGCAAGCGTTAGACTTTGTAATAATTCCCATAGATTAAAAAAGTAATGAGTAATGTATTAAATACAATCAAAGCGCGAAAAACACCCAAAGCCGTCAGCGCATTTCTGCTCTGCGGTCTCCCAGCCAGCGGGAAAGGATGCGGAAGAAATCTTCCCTTTGTCCGGGACTGAGCTTGTCGGTGCCGTATTCCGGAGTCGTGAAGCCCCATCCGTGGCCCCCGTCGGTCAGGATATGCAGCTCGCCGGGAACCTTGCACTGAATCATTTTGAAATAATAGCGGAGGCTGTTCTCGGGAGGCACCACTTTGTCATCCTGGCAAAGCAGAAGCAGGGTCGGAGGAGTGGAAGCGTTGACCTGGTTCTCGAGGGAATAATAGGTCACGAGGTCCACTTTGTTGTTGGTCAGGTTGCTGCGGGTACCTTTGTGGGTCACATCCTGCTCAAGGGTGATGACAGGATACACAAGCACGCTGAAGTCGGGCCTCGTGGCGGAGTCCACCCAAAGCGTGGAAGCGCTGGCGGCAAGATGCCCACCGGCGGAAAAGCCGATGACGCCGAGCTGCTTGATGCCCCATTCCTTCTGATGCGCGCGGCAGTAGCGGAAAGCGTTCTGCACGTCTCTCAGAGGCACGGTGCTGTGGTGGTTGGGCATACGGTACAGCACAACGCAGCAGGCTATCCCCTGCTTCAGGCACCAGGTAGCCACCCTAGTCCCTTCGTTGTAGGAAGAGCAGTACTTGTAACCGCCGCCGGGGCAGCAGACAACCATCTGTCCGTTGCCTTTCTTGGGCAGGTAGATGTCGATATAAGGGTCGTTGATGTTGCCCATATTGCCGTCTCCGGTCATCTCAACGGGGCCGCGGAGCTCATTGTCTTCGCCGGGGCCGAGAGTCAGGGCCACGCCGTTTTCGACAATACCCTTGTCCACGGTCTGTCCTTCCGGATAAAGTTTCAGGGTCTTGACAGGCTTTGCAGTCTGGGCGGTCTGGGCGGAAACGCCACCAAACACAAAGAGGGCCGCGAGGGCCCCCAAAATCATTTTATGCATATTATTCACCGGGTGAAATTGCTCCCATCGGACAAGCATCGGCGCAAGTGCCGCAATCAATGCACACGTTCGGGTCTATGGAATAGACATCTCCTTCTTTGATGGCGCCGGTAGGGCATTCGCCCTGGCAAGTGCCGCAAGCAACGCAGGTATCTGCAGAAATTTTGTAAGCCATAATTATTTTAAAATTTTATATTAAGTTCACAAATTTACGGTATTGTATTTGAATAATCAAGACTAAGGAAGTAAATTTTTATATCTTTGCAGCTATGAAAAAGTACATTATTATCCTGACGGCCCTCTTGCTGGCCTTGCCCGCAGCAGCTCAGAAAGATTTCGGCGGCATAGCTCGCTTCGACCGCACCGTTTTCGACTTCGGGAAAGTCAACACCCGCGACGGCGCAGTCAGCTGCACCTTCGAAGTCACGAACATCGGCAAAGAGACGATGAACATCTTCGCCGTGACCACCACCTGCGGCTGTACTTCCGCAAAATGGACCCGTACCGACATAGCACCCGGCGATAAAGGCACCATCACAGCCACCTACACAAACGACGAAGGGCCCTATCCTTTCGATAAGACCCTTACTGTCTATGTGTCAGGGCTTGAGCGCCCCGTCATCCTGCACGTCAAAGGCGTCGCCTTCAAGGGCAGGAAATAGTTTCTACTCCCTCTCGGCAGTCTTGTCGGGCATCATCACGACCTCGGTAAAGTTGCCGCTGGCAAGCACGTCGGCGACGGCCTTGCGGATTCCCTCAGGGCTGAGAGCTTCGACTGCGGCCTCATACTCGGCATCGTAATCAATACCGTCGTAGTTGTAGTAGTAGTTGATCTCGTCCATCCAGTAATTGTTCTGGATGCGCTTCTCGGGGACATTCTTCTTGAAGTTCTCGCGCACGCGGGTCATCTGCTCCTCGGTAGGTCCCTGCTCGGCAAACTTCTTGAGTTCTGACTTGGCGAGCTCGCGCAGCTTGTCTGCGGAAGAAGGATTGGTGTCGAAATACACCTGGATGGCGGCGCGGTCCAC
>ONLD01000101.1 GCA_900318565.1 uncultured Bacteroidales bacterium | reverse complement strand
GTCAGGCGGTTGTCGCAGTAGATGGGGCTCTGGATGCCGCTCGCCCAGGTGAATGGCTGCTCGGGCCTGAGGAATACGGCACCGATGCTCAGCAGTTCTTTTGCAATCTCTTTTTCCATATTAGATAAATTCTTCAATGCATTTGTTGTATGCCGCCACAGGGTCGGCTGCGGCGGTGACGGGACGACCGACCACAATGAAGTCGGAACCGATTTCGCGTGCGCGGGCAGGCGTTGTGATGCGTACCTGGTCGTCCGCAGCGGCTCCTTCGAAGCGTATGCCCGGGGTCACGGTGAGGAAGTCCTTGCCGCACATATCCTTGACAAGACCCGCCTCCCTGGGGGAACAGACCACTCCGTCGAGCCCCGCTTTCCTGGCGTTGAGCGCGTAAAGCGAGATTGTGTCTTCCATAGATGCGCCTATGAGCAGCTCGCTCTGCATACGCTCTTCGCTCGTGGAGGTCAGCTGGGTCACGGCTATCAGCAGCGGGCGGCTGCCGTCGGGACGGGTCAGGCCCTCGCGGGCGGCCTCCATCATAGCGATGGTGCCTGCGGCGTGGACATTGACCATATCCACGTCTAGCCCTGAGAGTACTGCCATAGCCTTGCGGACGGTATTCGGTATGTCGTGGAGTTTGAGGTCCAGGAAGATGCGGTGGCCGCGGCGCTTGATTTCACGCACGATTTCGGGTCCTTCGCTGTAGAATAGCTCCATCCCGATTTTTACGAATGGCTTGCGGCCTTCCTTGAAAAGGTCCAGAAAATCCAGTACCTGAGTCTTGCCGCTGAAGTCGCAGGCAATAATTACATCCCTGTTCATACGCATCCTATGATTTCCGTTAAACTTTGAATTCCAAGCTTTTCCATCAGTCCGGGAAGGGCCGCCACTATCTCCGGGCAGACGAAGGGGTTGCGTAGATTCTCCGCACCTACCTGTACGGCGCTGGCTCCCGCCATCATCATCTCCACCACGTCTTCGGCACTCGCCACTCCGCCGCATCCCATTACGGGGATGCCGCAGGCGCGGCTTACCTGGTGCACCATCCTCAGCGCCACCGGGAAGATGGCGGGCCCTGAGAGGCCGCCGGTGCCGTTTGCGAGTATAGGACGGCGCTTGAAGATGTCGATGCGCATTCCCAGGAAGGTGTTGACGAGGGTCAGTCCGTCGGCTCCCGCATCCTCGCAGGCGCGGGCTATCTCCACGATGTCGCTGACGTTTGGACTCAGCTTCACGAAGAGAGGCTTGCGGGAGACTGCCCGCCTTGCAGCCGCAGTGGCTCCGGCAGCCGCTTTCGCGCTGGTGCCGAATGCCATACCGCCGCCGTGCACGTTGGGGCAGGAGATGTTGAGTTCGATTATGTCTATGCCGGGGCAGCCGTCCGCTATGCGGCAGCAACTCTCGTATTCTTCGGGAGAGAAGCCGCTGATGTTGGCGATGATGCAGCCGTCGTAGATTTTGCGTAGCGCGGGCACTTTTTCCTCCACCAGGGCCCGGACTCCCGGATTCTGCAGACCCACGGAGTTGAGCATCCCGGCGCTGCATTCTGCAATGCGCGGCGTGGGGTTGCCCAGGCGCGGCTCCAGCGTAGTGCCCTTGAGGGAGATGCCGCCGAGCACGCCAAGGTCCATATCTCCGGCAAGTTCCAGCCCGAAACCGAAGGTGCCGCTGGCCGGAATCACAGGATTCTTCAGCGTGATGCCGCAGAGTTTGGTGGTGAGGTCCTTTACCATATTATGTCCTCCTTGCTGAACACGGGGCCGTCGGCGCATACGCGTGCCGGACCTTTGCGTGTCTGTATCGTGCATCCGTAGCAGAAACCCGCTCCGCAGCCCATACGCTCTTCCATACTGAGTTCTCCAGGGCCGCCAAGCGCGCTGCATACTGCGCGCATCATAGGCAGGGGACCGCAGGTGTAGAAGAAGTCGTGTGCCGGGATGGGGGCGTCGGTGACGAATCCCTTCAGACCGGCGGACCCGTCCAGGGTGACTATGACGGGCTCCACTCCGAGGGCGCGGTAGTCTTCGAGCAGGGTCACGTCAGCGGCCTCGTTGAAGCCGAGTATGACGCTGACCTTGCGGCCCTTCGAAAGCAGGGACTCGCAGAGAAAACGCAGCGGGGCGGCACCGAGGCCTCCTCCGAGCAGCAGCGCGCTGTCCTTGCAGGCATCGGCAGAGAAGCCCCGGCCCAGCGGCAGCAGCGCTTCAAGCTCCTGCCCGGGAAGCATCCCGGAAAGAATCTTCGTGCCTTCTCCCACAATCTTGTAAATGAGCGTGAGGGAGTCCTGGGCGGCGCCGCACACCGAAATGGGCCTTCGCAGGTATTTTCCGGGTATGCCCAGCTGCACGAACTGCCCCGGAGCTATCTGGGGCAGGCCGCTTCCGGACAGCACCAGCCGCAGGCAGTTATGGGTCAGCGGCGTCTGGGAAGAGATTGTGAGGCTGAGCTTCTGCATTACTTGTATTCTGCGTCTATCGTGGACACGGTGAAACTGATTTCCTCAAGCACGTCCAGCAGCACCCTTACGGTCTCCAGGGCCGTGAAGGTGGTGATGTTGTTCTCCACCGCGCAGC
>ONLD01000045.1 GCA_900318565.1 uncultured Bacteroidales bacterium | reverse complement strand
TATGACATCATCGCCGCCAATGTCTTCCACGGAACCCTTGACGGCAAGGGCCACAGCATCAAGAACTGGACCAGCGCCGGAGATCCCCTGTTCCGTGTCAATGAAGGTAAGATCAAGAACCTCGTCATCGACTCCAGCTGCCAGTTCAGCATTATTCCCGGAACTTCCGGAATCATTGCCGCGACCAACGAAGGTACCATTGAAGGCTGCGTCAACAACGCTGCCGCAAGCTGCCTTGGCGACCTTACCTCCGTCACTTATTTCGGTGCCATCGCCGGCCGTTCCACCGGTCTGGTCAAGGGCTGTACCAACAACGGAAACATCACCTTCGATACTGCCGCAGGCTCTTCCAGCAACAACTGCATCGGCGGTGTGGTCGGCCAGTTCGAGGCTTCCGCAGGCGTAGTCGCAGTTGAGAACTGTACCAACAACGGTGCAGTCAAGTTCAACACCGGCAGCACTCCCAAGAATATGTATATAGGTGGTGTCGTGGGCGCTTCCGTCCTCAACGCCAAGGGCAAGGGCATCAATGCCGGCAACGGACTCAAGGACTACGGTATCGTCAAGGGTTGCGTCAACACCGGCGCCGTATCACACATCTGGGCAGTCAACAACAGCGGTTCTTACAGCGACGTAGGCGGTGTGGCCGGCTACATCGAGGGCACCATTGAAGACTGTACCAACAAGGGTACCGTTACCATCCAGGACAGCGACGATCCTGCAGCATCCAGTACCCGTCCTGCACTCGGCGGTGTCGTAGGTTACGTCACCAAGGGCGCCAAGGGCTGTATCAACGAGGGTACAGTCATCGCCAAGGGCGTATGGGCAGCAGGTACTGAAGGCAACGCCGGTTGCGGCGGTATCCATCAGCCTCTGTTCGGCGGCGTCATCGGCGGCGCCGGTGAATACTATCTTGCTCATTGCGACGGCCTCGTGAGCGGCTGTATCAACAAGGGCAAGATGGATCTCCAGGTCTGCCAGAAGACCGGCGGCGGCACCCAGTCCGGCGGCGGCGGTGTCGTCGGCTACTCCAGCATCGACATCGACGACTGCCACAACCAGGGCGAACTCAACATTGGCCTCTGGCACAAGATTGCCCGCGTGGGCGCCATCATCGGATGGTCCTATGCCACTACCATCAGCAAGTGCACCAACTCCGGAGCTCTTGTCTTCGACTGCAACAGCGCAGCCCTCGCCTCTGACGGCACCAACTTCTTCTCCTATCAGGACTATGTCGGCGGCATCGTCGGCGCATCTCTCGTGGAAGCCACCATCTCCGACTGCGAGAACAGCGGCGAAATCACCTACAAGGGCGGTGTCACCCAGGCTGTGCTCAACTATGTCGGCGGTATTATGGGTACCTACAGCGGCTCCCAGAATATGACCGGCTGCAAGAACAGCGGCAAAGTGAGCGTTGACAGCGCCGAAGCCCTCTGCGCAGGAAGCCTCTGCGGAGCCTTCAACGGCACTATGACCGACTGCGAAGCTACCGGCGACGTTGACGTCAAGAAGTGCGTCGGCATCACCGGCAAGGAGCCTGAAATCGGCTCGATCGCCGGCTACTCCAACGCTTCCTTCACCAATGTTACCGTCAACAACAACGTTACTATCGAGGCAGGCGGCACCAGCTACTACGGCGGCGTCACCGGCGGATTCGGCCAGGCCACCAAGCAGTGGAGCGGATGTACCATCAACACCACTCTGAACACCAGCGGCTCTGTCACGACTGCAAGGCTCATAGGACGTTACCGTAACGACGGAACAGGATACACTGTCTATTACAAAGATATGACCTTCGGTGGAAATATCGGTTCGCTGGGTCTCCTCGGATATCCCAACAACGGTAGCGTTGCTGAAGGCACTATGCCCGAATAACAGTTTATCCGATGCTTTTTCCAAGAGCCCGGCGTTGGCCGGGCTCTTTTCGTTGATTGCGCTTTTTATCAAAAAATATTATTTTTGTGAGACAAAATAAAACGCTATGAAAATTGTAAAATCTGCGGTAACGACGCTGCTCAGTCTTGCGGTACTGCTTTCCTGCCAGAAGGAAGACCAGTTTACAAGCGCCACCATCGACGGCACCTGGGTATTCTCCTCACAATACAACGGATACCAGTGGACCGATCTCAAAGTGTCTGACATATACTGTTTTGACGGCAAAGGCGGCTATACTGTGAAGAGCCTTCCAGAGACAATGGAAGGCGTAACCTATTACAAAGGCAAGGTATATACGCCGGAAAGCAGCTTTTCTAAAACAAACCCCAAAAAATACACGGCCAAAATCGGCGCTGCCAAGAATTACGTGTTCGAGTCCCTTCCCGGGACTTACACCCTCACAAATGAGACATCCGACGTCTTGACTTTCGACTATACGGGCAGCGCTTCCGCAAAGGGGTTCAGGCTGTCCAAGGTGAGCGAGTTCGAGACAGCCTCCGACCCGTCCAAGCCTGAAGACGGTAAAAAGAGCATCAACGGCACTTCCATCTCCGAAGGAAATGACCTTGTCGGCCTCATTACCGACAAGAAAACAGGCCGCGGCATTCCCGGAGTCACCGTCACCGACGGATACGACTGCGTGAAGACCGACGCCAACGGCGTTTACCAGTTCAAGTCCAACTCCCTTACCCGCTTTGTGTACTACACCACACCGGCCGAATACAAAATATCAACTCCTACGTCGCCCAGCCAGCCTGTATTCTACAAAGCTGTTTCACCCGACGGGAAAGTACTGCGCACCGACTTTGTGCTCGAGCCTCTTCCGGGCGGGAAAGAGACCAACTGGACCTTCGTGGGCATAGGTGACCCCCAGTGCTGCAAAACCGCCGAGGCCAACCGGTACTCGTCCGAGACCATCCCGGACCTTAAGAAGGCCACGGCCGGGCTGTCGAGCGTATACGCTATGACCCTGGGAGACATTGTTTTTGACAGCACCAATATGTGGCCCACAATGAAGGCCGCGATGTCAACTGTCTACAACGGCACGAGCCACGTCGTCTTCTTCCAGACAATAGGCAATCACGACCACGATTCCCTCAAGCCCGACACTGCCCGCGACCTCACTGACGACTACAACGCCACCTCCACCTTCGGCAGCTACTTCGGCCCCACCGACTACTCCTTCGACAGAGGCGATGTGCACGTAGTTTCTATGGACGACATCCCGGTCACCTCACTCCATTCTTCGAGCAAGAGCAACGGCAAGACGTGGGACTATGGAAAGGGGTTCACGGACGCCCAGTATCAATGGCTCAAGAAAGACCTCGACCTCGTTGCCAACAAAGAGAACAAGATGGTATTCATATGCTGCCACATTCCTTTCCGCGGGGCGACTACCAACCATATGCTGGACGTCGTCAAGCTGATGATGAATTTCAAGGAGGCGCACATTATGATAGGCCACACCCACTACACACAGAACTACGTGTACGGCTCATCTTACAAGGCCAAAGGCGGCCTGCCGGTGTACGAGCACATACACGGTTCCGCCTGCGGCGCGTGGTGGACCTCAACCAGCAGTTCGACGGTTACAGGCGAGCCTTCCGGTTATACCATTTATGATATAGAAGGCGCACACATCAAGGACTGGAAGTTCAAGGGCACCAACAAGGATGCCGACTTCCAACTGCGGGTTTTCGACGGCAACGCCGTGTACTATCAGGCTATGAGCTATCCCCTCAACTGGTACACCGCCAGCCAGAAGGCCGGGACCGGAGCCGTAACGGTAAAGGGCAACAGCAACCTGAAGAACTGTTTCGTGGCACAGGTATTCAACGACGACGATACCTACTGGAAAGTAGAGCTGCGCAAGAAAAGCACCGGCGAGAAGATCGGCGACTTCAAGCGCCTGTCCAACGGGTCCAGCACTAACGTAGCTATGTCGGCGTTCTATTTCAACAAGAAAGGCAAGAACAGCTCCAGTTACTCATCCACGACTGCCAGCCACTACTGGTACTACAAACCGGCATCCGGAGATCCCGCATCGGAGAGCGACTGGGTGGTGGTCGCAACGCATAAACTGCCCGGCGGTTCGGCCAGTCACGAGTACACCTGCGAAAAAATCTCGACCGAAAGCTCTTTCGAGAAAGAATTCTACTTCTGATATTTAATCGTACGGCGCAGCACCACAACGGCTGCGCTGTCGGGATGAACCCTTTCGGCGCGGGAAATCCAATTCCCGCGCTCATCGTATTCATAGGTATAAAACCGCTCGGGATAATCGTCCAGACCGGTCTCCCACTGCATCTCGCACAGAGAGTTCAAGACTGTTTCCTTGCTGCGCACCGGAAGCCGGCGGTCGTTGTAGTCTATTTCCACATTCATTGCATCGCTGGTAATCCTGGTGGGCTTTTCCTCCGTAAGAAAATCCACGTGCGCACGTCCCATCAGGTTGCCTTCCGCCGAAATTGACTCCTCGTCGTAGCCGTTGCCGGAATAGTCTTTGGTGGTAGTGTACATATATTCCCCTTCGGAATAGTATTCGGTACGGACTATGTGCTTTCCGTCATTGGTATGCACCCAGCGGTGGAGCTCTTCGTTGTTCATACCGTATATGCGGCACTCGGCTATGAAGCGGCCCTTCCAGTCATACTCATAGCGGACCTCGGTCTCATCCTCGGCGTTGATGCCGCGGACTTCAGACAGATGCCCGCGGGAGTCGTAGGAATACTCCTCACGGTAGCGGAAACTGCCGTCAAAGTTGTAGCGTTTCATAAGTTCCACCTGGCCGGCAGGGTTAAAGAAGACGTCGTAACTGAACTCGAGGGTGTCGGACTTAACGGAAATCTCACTGGCCTTGCAGTTCAGGCCGTATTTTTCAAGGTCGTTGGGGACCGTACTGCAGGCGCATACGAGAAGCGCGGCTGCGGCTAAGAGTTTAACTTTCATATGTGGCAAATTTATGAATTTTATGCTATTTTTGTAAATACTAACAAACCAATTATGAAAAAATCACTATTACTTATGATGGCCCTTGCGGCCTGCTGCGCTCTTTTTGCGCAGAATCCTCCCGAGAACTCCGACGATCGCGTGGGCTGCTACAGGATGATGCCATCCGTACGCCGTGTCATCTCCATTCCGGATATAGACGGATATAAGACTCTCAAATGCGATTTTCATACCCACACCGTTTACAGCGACGGACAGGTTTCCCCGGAAGGTCGGGTACAGGAAGACTGGTATGACGGCCTGGACGTTATGGCTATGACCGATCATATTGGAATACACCATATCTTCGAAGAGCTTCCCGACCGCAACCTCACCAACCGGAAGGCGATGGCCGAGGGCAAGAAATATGGTATGATAGTCATCCCGGGCGTTGAGATTACCCGAGCCAAGCCGTTCGGACATATGAACTTTCTGTTTGTGAAAGACGCCAACGCTTTCAGTGAGGACCGCTACATAATCGGGGAGGACGGACATAGCCTCAAAGACGACAAGGGACGCAGCGTCAACAATATGGAGACCCTTCAGGACGACATCGCCGCCGCTGTCGAGCAGGAGTGCTTCATACAGTGGAACCACCCCGGCTGGCCCGACCGCAAATGCGATATGTACGACATCCACAAGGAAATGCTGGCCAAGGGACTTATAAACGCCGTCGAGATCTGCAACCACCAGGAGTGGTATCCCAAGGTTCTCGACTGGTTTGACGAGTTCCATATCCCTATGACCGCCAACACAGACCAGCACAGGCCCGCCGTCGTCGATTACGGCCACGTCATTCGTCCTATGACCCTTGTATTCGCAAAGGAACGTACTCTTGAATCAGTACGTGAGGCAATGTTTGCTGGCCGTATGGTGGCCTTCTGGGACAATACGCTCGCAGGCGACGCCACGTGGCTCGAGCAGCTGGTCCACCACTCCCTCAAAGTAAAGGTAATCGATGCCGACAGAGGCAGGATTGAGGTCTCCAACATATCGGACATAAAGTTCGAAACAATGTACGGCAACCATATGAATCCCGTAGTCCTATATCCCCACGGAGCAATCATTATGTCGGTAAAGAAGGGACAGAAAATCGAATTCCTCAACTGTTACACCGGACGGCAGACATTGAAGACCAACCTCTGGTAAACGGAAAGAGCTGACCGCAAGGCCAGCTCTTTCCGTATTATAATCTACTGACTAGTAGAGCTCATCCACGGGCTCCTTGAAGTCTTCGGCTGCGGGGGCCTGGGCCTTGGGAGCGGAATGACGGGGGCGGTCATCCCTGCGGGGACGGCGCTCGCCGCGGTCCGAGGAATGGTGCTCTTCACGGCGACCGTTGCCGCGGTCGCCTTCCCTGCGGGGACCACGGTCGCCTTCGCGGCGCTCACGACGCTCGCCGCCATTGCCGCGGCCACCCTTAGGCTCCACATAGCCTTCCGGCTTCTCGGTCAGCGCCCTCATAGAGAGACGCATCTTGCCGGTCTTGGCATCGATTTCGAGGAGCTTGACATCCACCTCGTCGCCGACCTTCAGCACATCCTCCACCTTCTCGGTCTTGGTCCAGGCTATCTCGCTGACGTGCAGCAGGCCTTCCTTGCCAGGCAGGATTTCGATGAAAGCGCCGAAATCAAGGATGCTGACCACCTTGCCGTGATAGACCTGTCCGACCTCGGGTACGGCGCAGATGCTCTTGATCCAGTCGAGGGCCTTCTGCATAGCCTCCTTGTCGTTGGATGCCACATCGACGACGCCCTCAGTAATATTGGTACCGGGGATGGGAACCTCTTCGATGGCGATGGTGGTGCCGGTCTCTTTCTGTATCTTCTGGATGGTCTCGCCTCCCTTGCCGATGACGGCGCCGATGAACTCGGCCGGGATGCGGATCTGCTCGATGCGGGGCACGAAGGGCTTGTAGTCCTCGCGGGGCTTGTCGATGGTCTTGAGCATCTCGCCCATAATGTGCATACGTCCCTGGCGGGCCTGCTCGAGAGCCTTCTCAAGCACTTCGTAGCTCAGTCCGTCCACCTTGATGTCCATCTGGGTGGCGGTGATGCCGTCTGCGGTACCGGTCACCTTGAAGTCCATATCGCCGAGGTGGTCCTCATCTCCGAGGATATCGGTCAGGATGGCATAACGGTCGTTGGGGCGCTCGGCATCGGTGATAAGTCCCATAGCCACACCGGCGACGGGCTTCTTGATCTGCACGCCCGCGTCCATAAGAGCGAGGCAGCCGCCGCACACGGAGGCCATAGAAGAAGAGCCGTTGGACTCGAGGATATCGGAGACCACGCGCACTGCGTAAGGATTCTCGGGAGCCATAGGGATGACGGGCTTGAGGGCCCTCATAGCCAGGTTGCCGTGGCCGATTTCGCGGCGGCCCACTCCCCTCTGAGGCTTGGCCTCACCGGTTGCGAACGGAGGGAAGTTGTAGTGCAGCACGAACTGCTGGTCGCCCTGGATGAGAACCTCGTCCATCTCCTTCATATCGAGCTTGGTGCCGAGGGTCACGCTGGCAAGGCTCTGGGTCTCGCCGCGGGTGAAGATGGCGCTTCCGTGTGCGCAAGGCAGATAACCTACCTCGCACCAGATGGGACGCACCTGATTGCAGACACGGCCGTCCAGGCGCACGCCTTCGTCAAGTATCATATTGCGCATTGCTTCCTTCTCGACATCGTGGTAGTAGCGGGCCACCATAGCGAGCTTGGAAGCATAGGCCTCTTTCTCCTCTTCGGTATGCGGCTCGGGAATGGTCGCGATGAATTCGTCCTGGATGGCGGCAAAGCCGTCTTCCCTCTCGTGCTTGGGCTTGGCGCTCTTTGCGAGGGCATAGCACTTGTCATAGCAGAAATCACGCACGGCCTTGCGGAGTTCTTCGTCCTGCTCGTCGTGGGGATAGTCGCGCTTGACTTTGTCGGTGCCGAGCTCTGCCATAAGCTCTTTCTGCACGCGGCAGTGCTTCTTGATTTCTTCGTGGGCGAACTTGATAGCCTCGAGCATATCGTGCTCGGTCACTTCCTTCATCTCGCCTTCGACCATCATAATGTTCTCCTCGGTAGCGGCGACCATAAGTTCGAGGTCGGCCCTCTCCATCTCGGAGAAAGTGGGGTTGATGACGAACTTGCCGTCGATACGGCACACGCGCACCTCACCGATAGGGCCGCCGAAAGGAAGGTCGGAAGTGGCGAGGGCGGCGGAAGCGGCCAGTCCAGCAAGGGCGTCAGGCTGGACGTCCTTCTCGGCGCTGATAAGGCTCACCTGCACGAAAACCTCCAGGTGGAAGTCATCCGGCCACAGAGGACGGATAGGCCTGTCGATGAGACGGGCGATCAGGACTTCGTAATCAGAAGGCTTGCTTTCGCGTTTAAGGAATCCGCCGGGGAAACGTCCGGCAGCATAATATTTCTCTCTGTAATCTACTGTAAGGGGCATAAAATCAGTGCCCTCCTTGACTTCTTTTGCAGCGCACACGGTGGCGAGAAGCATAGTGCCACCCATTTTCACTACTGCGGATCCGTCCGCCTGCTTGGCAAGCTTGCCGGTCTCGATTTCAATCACGCGGCCGTCCGCGAGCTCGATCTTTTTGGTGATGATGTTCATTTTACTGTTTTCCTTTACGTCTTTCTTCTAAAAAAAGGATGGCTCCCCCTTTGGGAGCCACCCAATGATTTTCCTATTGTGGTTATCGACGGAGACCAAGCTTCTTGACGATATCCCTGTATCTCTCGATGTCAACTTTCTGGAGGTAATCCAAAACCTGACGGCGCTTACCGACGAGGCGGAGAAGGGAACGGCGCGTCACCACGTCTTTCTTGTTCTGCTTCACGTGCTCGGTAAGGTGAGCGATACGGTAGGAAAATAAAGCAACCTGACTCTCAGGAGAGCCGGTGTCCTTATTGGACTTCCCGTACTTCGCGAAAATCTCTTGCTTTTTCTCTGGCATTAAATATTCAGCCATCGTGCAAAAAATTTAAAAAGGTTAATAAGCTTCCAGCCACCGTGGCTGAAAAGCCTGCAAATATACGAATTATCTGCTTAAATACAAAATCATTTACTTCCCGAAATACTCATTCAACAGGCGCGCCAGCCGGTAGCCGGCGTCCCGCAGCTGAAGCGCCACGATTTCCCTGGATTTTTCGACGGTGTCGGGATCGAGTTCTTTCGTCAGAGGAGCGTTGAAGTCATAGATTCCGGCATTGCGGTCCGCAATCAGTTTGACCCAGTCGATAAAGGAGCCCTTGGCTATCTTGCGCATCTTGCACCTCCCGCAATCATCCAGAAGGGACGCGAGTTCGTCGGCCGACAGTTCCGGCCACAGACGGTCAGGCATACCGTCATACAGGCTGTGGAAGGTAGATATCTGCTCGCCGTTAAGGGAGCAGGGCCAGAAATTGCGCGGGCCCGGGAAATAGGAATGCACTGGGCAGTGCAAGTCGCCGACAAAATGTATGATCATCCGGACATTCATCACGACTGCCGAATCAGTGAGTTCCTGATAGTGCCTGAGATTGTAGTCGGCAACGTACATTCCGAAAATGCAATCCCCTTTCTTCAAGCGGGGATTGGGATCGTATTCGTGCTTGTCGTTGACGTTATATACGTGCCAGGCCGTCGTGTATTCTATCGGCGTGTCGTGCCTGTGCTTGTCCATCCACACCGCATCCTTCTTGAGGTCGTAGTCGAAATAGCGGGCGATGCCAGCCTTGGTCTTTTCGGTAAGGTGCCTTTGCGCGATGGCCACCACGGTCTGATGCCCGAGGCGGCCCCAGGCAGAAACATTGAGGCACAGAACGGTGGCCAGCAGAATTGTAGCAAGGATTCGTTTCATTATTACGTATTACATTTAAATTCAAAGGGATCTGCATTCTCAAGCACGGGGAAATTGGCAGCATAGGCTTTAAGGAAGCCCGTGTCCACGGTGCCGCCGACCCAGGCCTCCAGATGGTCGGGAGCCTGGGAGATTATTTCTCCGTACGGGTTGATTATCTTGGTATAGCCCGTGTAGTTGCAGGCCGGATCCTGCCCCACGCGGTTGCAGCCCAGCACATAGCACTGATTCTCAATCGCACGCGCCTGCAGCAGGATATTCCACGCCAGCGCGCGGGCATCGGGCCAGTTGGCGACCACAAGCAGCACGTCGTAATCGTCACGGTTTCGCAGCCATACGGGGAAACGGAGGTCATAGCATACGGCAAGCAGAAAACGCACGCCGCGCCATTCCACTACCACCCTGCGCTGCCCGGGAGCGAAGCGCGTCCCCTCGCCGCCGTAATAGAAGAGGTGGCGTTTGTCGCAACTGCGCACTTGCCCGTCCGGAGTCACGAAGAAAAGACGGTTGGCACACATAGCCCCGTCTTTCATAGCGACGCTCCCCGCGATAGCAACATCTTTCTTGCGCGCCCAGCCTTTCATCCATTCGAGCACGCTGCGGTCGTCCTCCTCCACCGTGGCGCCTTCCATAGTGGCGAAGCCGGTAGTGAACATCTCTGGGAAAACATACAGTTCCCCTTCCGGAGCCTCCTCGAGCACGGCGTCCAGCCGGGCCCGGTTGCCCTCCGGGTCACCCCAGATTATATCTTGCTGGAATAAGTTAACCCGCATCTACCAACGGTTCCAGTGAACCTTCTCCGGCTTCCACTTATCCTTCGGCTGTTCCTCCCCGGCCGGATGCCCGATGGGCACGACGCACAGGGGCTTCACGGTGCCGGTGATTCCCAGCGCCTCGCACACGATGGCCGAGCGCTCGGGATCCGAAGCAGCAGTCCACACGGCCCCGAGCCCCATAGCCTCAGCTGCAAGCAGCAGGTTCTCCGTAGCTGCGGAAGCATCGTGCTCCCAGAACATATTCTCCACCACCTGTCCGTCGCGCAGCGTGATCATAGTCTCTGCGCACACGACGATTGCGAGCGGAGCCTCCTTCAGCATTTTCGCGTGACGAAGCTTGCCGGCAAGGGCGTCAAGGGTGTCGCGGTTGTCTATGACGATGAATTCCCAGGGCTGACGGTTCATAGCCGAAGGAGCAGCCATAGCTGCCTTGAGCAGGGTCTCGATATCCTCCCTGCAGACAGGCTCGTCGGTATAGGAACGTACGCTCTTGCGGGAAGCGATATTCTCAAGGACGGCGTCGCGGGCGGCGTCTTTCCCGGCTTCGGGAGCATTGCAACAGGATGCAGCAAGTACTGACATAAGGGTCAAAGCTAAAAGTGTCTTTTTCATATTCTTTCGATTGTAGGAAGGTTGCGGATTTTAAGAAGGGCGTTATAACGGTCGAGCGCCTCGCCCACGCAATCCTCCCAGGAGCGCACAATAGATTTTGAAGCCTGCACGCCGACGCGATGCACCCTTTCCGGGTCGGCGACCAGCTCGCGGAGCTTGGCTTCCATCGCCGCCGGGTCGTTCTCCACCAGGAATCCGTTCACGCCGTCGGTAAGTATCGTGGAGGCCGTGCTCCCGACTGCCATTACCGAAGGAGAGTGCAGGGCGGCCGCCTCACGCACCACCAGCGGAGCGTTGTCATAGAGGGACGGGAAAAGGAAAAGGTCGGATGCGGCATAGTACTTTTTAATGTCCTCGCGCTCCGTAAGTGAGCCCACGAAGGTAACTTTGTCATCCAGTCCTTTTTCCGTGACGAGGGCCTTCATATCCTGCTCGGCATAACCTGTCCCGATGAAGAACATACGGAAAGGCACGTCGGGCATACGAGACAGGCTCTCGATGATAAGCCTGGGATTCTTTTCCCAGATGTGCTGCCCCACGAAGAGCATCACGAATTCCTCCGGCTTGATGCCCAGCTCGCGGCGGGCATCCACGAAATACTTCTCCGGATAATCCGCCACGAGGTCGGATCCGTTGTCCATCACTTCCACGTGCCCTTTGAAGCCATATTCGCGTATCACGTCTATGACCGATTCCTGGGGCACCCAGACCATATCCGCCTTTTCGTAGAAGTCGATTATCACCTTGACGATTGCATCCACGACGGGCTTGGGAAGCACGCGGGAGAAATCGTCCCTGTATTTCGAATGGAAGGTAGCCACGAGCGGGATACCCTGAAGCTTGGCTATGCGCTGTGCAGCCATACCGCTTGCAAAGGGGCTGTGGGCGTGGACTATCTTGAAGTGGATCTTGGAAATCTGAGCCAGGTACCGGGGGTCTATCTCGGCCACTCCGGTCACGTAGGGATGCCTCTTGGGCACCGGTATGCTCATATAGTCGAGCACCTGGTAATCCAGCTTGCTATAATCGGCTCCTGGTACGCTTGGCGTGATGACCTTCACGTCTCCTGCAAGTTTCTGGAGCCATTTCGCGTAGTTCTCCACGCACACTGACACCCCGTCCATAACAGGCGGGAAACACTCGTTGAACAGGCCTACGCTGGCCTGCTGCTTGTTGAAAATGAAGTTTTTTAAATCCATATTATTCTGTAATCTCTATCGTCTCCCCCTCTGCTGCTGCCTCAGGTGCCACGGCCTCCACCTGCTCTTCGGCCGGCTTCTCCTTATGGAAAGGCAGGCCTATGCACTTGAGATTGTCCGTGAAGAACAATGCGCAGAAAGCGATCACCGCGGCAAGCAGCACCCAGCGGAGAATCCTCCACCAAAGCGGGGCCTTGGGCTTGTAAGGATCGTCCAGCTTGAGTTTGGGATACTTGGCTATGCTCGTAAGAGTGCGGCCGAAAGGAATATTCACGATAATGCTGGAGTTGATTGCCCAGCCGTTGGCATTGAGCACGGGGCCGAGGTTGCGGCGGCGCAGCTTACCCCAGGCAATGAAGCACGAAGGGCCTGAAATCAGCAGCATAATGCCCACGATGACGAGCAGCAGGCCCCACCAGGGCAGCTTCGCGAGACCGGCGACAATGCCGGCAATCGCAGCGCCGAGGAGGCCAATCGCCATACCTACGGCTGCAAAGATACCGGCGAACTTGCCGATATCGAAGGGCTGCTTCTTGGCTGCAGCATCGGCAGGGGCGGCAGAGGCGCTTGCCTGCAAATTCTCCATCGACTTTGCGTCCTTCTCCGCTGCCGACTTGTTCACAAGACCTGTAATCCAGTTCCAGAATTTCACGTACGGGGCCCAGAAAGCCTGCTTGACGCTGATGGGGTTCTCCACGATGCGGATGATGGTCGCGTCGTAGTCCACGCCGTCGCGGTCGTAGAACACGCCGTTGGTGCCAGGGCGAAGGTTTCTGGTGCTGCCGTCGGTCATCACCGCCACGATGTTCATAGACTTGCCCGTGGTCTTGGACGTGCAGGCACAGTACAGCAGGAACATTCCGCTGAGGCCGGCCATATCGGCGTGCTTGCCCATATCGGCCACGCGCACGCACAGGCGACAGCAACGCTGGTCTATATAGAGGCGTCCGGCTTCGAACACCGACATCTGATTCTGGTCGGGAGAATAGAAGTCACTGAGAATCACGTAGTTCTTCAGCAGCTTGTAGAAGTCGCGCACCAGATGCGTGAGCTTGTTTACCTCATCTATGGAATTGGCTTCCGCTTCCAGGGCCTTATCGGCTTCGACGAGCTTGAGGAGAGCGTCTTTATCCGCGGCGGCAATGAGTTCCTTCACTTTTTCGAGCCCCAGAGATTCCACGGCATCGCCCTTCTTGGAATCTTTCCAGGCGGTGAAAGGAGCGAATTTGGCTACCAGCTCGTTCCAGGCTGCTTCGTCGATTCCTTCCTTGTCTTCCATTCCGGCAAGGGTCTTCATCGCATCCACGCGTCCTTTCCAGGCGGGATTGATGCCGTCGAAACGCAGGATACCGTCTTTGGACGGACGGGCAAGAGGATAGGAGGCAATTTCCTCCGCCTCTCCCGAAAGGTTGTGGTCGGAAATGGCGCTGATTTTATCCGCAGACACGTCCACGGCAGGGGCGGCAGCCTCCGTGAAAGCGATGAGCTTGCAGCGCATAAAGAAATCTGCCACTTTGTCTTTCAGCGCTTCTACGGCATCCAGGACTGCCTGGGTATTGTCACCGAATGGCCTGATGTCAGCTCCTGCCGCATCCTGCCACGCGGCATAGTCCGCGAGGGCTCCGTAGAAGGCTTCGATTTGCTCGGCAGTTATGCCTTGCACACCGCTGCGGTCGGTGGCGGAGCCTATCTTTTCCGCAATCAGCTCGATGACTTCCTTGAGATGCGCGTCTTCAGTCGAACCGGGGGTGATGACACCGTCCCCGTTGAATTTGGTGTCAGCAAAGATTGCCACGCTGTCGGAGGTGTCAGCTACGGAGATTTCATCCTTCTCGAGCTTCAGATTCGAGAGAATCTGGCGGGCGGACTTCTCGAGAGCGGCGCCTTCGGGAGAGTCGGTGTTGATATCGGAAAGCTTCAGAGTATCCGGGGCCTTGATCAACAAGTCCTTGTCTTTCAACACAGTGCAGAGCCACTTGGACGCGGCGATTATCTCATCCACCCTGATTTTGCCGTCAGAGTCGGTATCAATCATCTTGAGGGTCTCAGAGGGGAACTCAAGGCCTTCTGTAGGAAGGCTGAGGACTGTCCAGAGCTTCTTGTCGAGCTCCGGCAGGTGGGCGATATCTTCTCCGTTGCGCACGTTGACACGCACGACGCCGCCAAATGAGCAGTAGCTCCAATCGTATCCGGCGTTTTTCTTAAACTTTGCCATAAATGTCAGGGTTTGGTGTATCTTGACAAAGATAAGCAATTTTTTCCTATATTTACTCCGTGGCAAATGTAGTAATTATCGGAGGAGGGGCCGCCGGATGCTTCTGTGCAGTCGAGATAGCCAGGCTGCATCCCGATTGGAACGTGACCGTGCTCGAGGCCGGGAACCGGTTGATGGCAAAACTTGCCGTCACCGGCGGAGGCCGCTGCAACATCACCAACACCTTCGAGGGCGGGGATTCTCCGGAGAGCGTATATCCAAGGGGCTTCAGGCTTATGAAGCGGGCGCTGGCCCGTTTCGGGTGGCGGGATTGCCTGGACTGGTTCGGGCGCCTCGGGATAGAATTTACCATACAGGACGACCACTGCGTCTTCCCGGTAAGCCAGGATGCGATGCAGATTGTAAGGGCCCTGGAAAAGGAGATGCATCTACGCGGAGTCAAGGTGCAATGCGGATGCAAGGTCGAGAGTATATCCGCTGACCGTACGCTTACGGTTTGCAATGTCTCCGCAGCCTCATCCCTGGAGCACACGAAATCTACCGTCCATCCTGACATAGTGATACTTACGTCCGGAGGAGGGACTGCCGGAATCCTTTCAGGCACAGGCATCCTTATCGAACCACCTGTCCCGTCGCTGTTCACGCTCAAACTCAGCGACGAAGGCATCCGCTCGCTTATGGGAATAGTCGTGGAAAACGCCGGGCTGGGGCTTGCCGGGACCCGGTTCCGCTCGCACGGCACGCTTCTCCTTACCGACTGGGGCGTAAGCGGACCAGCTACTTTGAAGCTTTCTTCATACGCAGCGCGGCATCTATCGGAGCAGGGCTACAAAGGCACTCTGCTCGTGAACTGGCTGGACCGGGACGAGTCCTATGCAAAAGAAATGCTGGATGCACTATCCGTCGCAGGCGGGAGAATGATCATCAACACCCACCCGCGGGAGCTCAGCGACCGGCTTTGGAGACATTTAGTGCTGAGGGCAAGAATCAGGGAAGACTGCCGCTGGAGCGAGCTGGGCAGCAAGGGACTTTCAAGGTTAATCAGCACTTTGACCGCCGACACTTATGAAATCACAGGCCGCGCACGATTCAAAGAAGAATTCGTGACCTGCGGAGGCGTATCGCTTGGAGAAGTGAATCCCAACACATTAGAAGCCCGCAAAGTGCCCGGACTCTATTTCGCCGGCGAAGTCCTTGACATAGACGCCATCACCGGCGGCTTCAATCTCCAGGCCGCCTGGAGCACCGCCTGGACCGTCGCCACCTCCCTCTGAACTTCCCCCCGCAGCACCGCCTGGACTGTCGCCAAACTACCTCATCGCCCCATTTTGCACCGTAGCTAACGTCCTTCGAAAAGCGGCACGGACTCACGGAGGGGCGACTTACCAAACACAATCAGGCAGGCGGGTGCGGCAGTGTGGAAAGAAACTTTCCGCACATTACAAAATCGAGTAGGAGGAAAACAAAGGATTCTCGAAGTTTCCTCCTACTTCCTTTGTTTTCCGACCTCTCACACCACCGTACGTGCCGTTCGGCATACGGCG
>ONLD01000082.1 GCA_900318565.1 uncultured Bacteroidales bacterium | reverse complement strand
GGAGACGATTTCCTCGGGGTGGTTGACACGGCCCCAGCTGAGGTCGGTGATGTGGATCAGACCGTCCACACCGCCGAGGTCCACGAACACGCCGTAGTTGGTGATGTTCTTGACCACGCCTTCGAGGACCTGACCCTTCTCGAGCTTGCCGATGAGTTCGGCGCGCTTGGCCTCCTGCTCGGCCTCGAGCAGAGCCTTGTGGGACACGACCACGTTGCGGTATTCGTTGTTGATCTTGACGATCTTGAAGTCGATGTTCTGGCCCACGAACTGATCGTAGTCACGGATGGGCTTGATGTCGATCTGGCTGCCGGGGAGGAAAGCCTCGATACCGAACACGTCCACGATCATACCGCCCTTGGTGCGGGTCTTGACGAAGCCCTTGACGACCTCGTCCTTCTCGAATGCTTCATTTACTCTATCCCAAGACTTGAGTGCACGGGCTTTCTTGTGGGAAAGGACGATCTGTCCCTTCTTGTCTTCGGGAGACTCCACGAGGACTTCCACCTTGTCACCGACCTTGAGGTCGGGGTTGTAGCGGAACTCGGTCGCCATAATGACGCCTTCGCTCTTTCCGCCCACGGAGACGACGACCTCGCGCTTGTTGATGGCGGTCACTTCGCCTTCCTTGGTCTCACCGCCGTCGATACGCTCAAGAGTCTTGTCGTAAGCGGCTTCGATTTCTGCCTTGTCGGCCTTGCCGTAGATGTCCGAGCCGCTTTCGAAAGCGTCCCAGTCAAAGTTTTCAGGAGCGACGGATGCATTCAGCATAGGTGCAGCCTTGGTTTCTTTTTTTTCGATTTCTTCCATTGTTACAATAAGTTGAATTAGTTGTTTAACAATATGTTTTGTGCTCTCGGGATGCTAATCCCGGAAAAGCGCGCAAATTTATACAAATTATTTGATTTTCGAAAACTTAAAATACACTTTTTATTCTTATTTTTGCAAAATGGAAAATGTACTCGAATGGCTTAACGCCAACAGCGCCTGGATTCAGGCAATACCGCTGGTCTGCGGAGTGACATATATGACCCTGCAGATTTTCCAGCACAAGTGGATGTGGTATTTCAGCATCATCACTTCCGTGGTCGCCCTGATCATCGCTTCCACCAACCTGGAAAACGGCCGCTGGGCGCCGCTCTGGGCCCAGGTCGCACTCAACGTATATCTCATCGTCATCGCCGTGGTAGGCATCTTCAGGTGGCGCACCCTTGACAAGGAAAGCGGCGGAAAGATTCACGTGGTGCCCCTCAGCGCCAGGCACCTCATAATTGTGTGCTGCATCGTGGCCGCCGGCACCCCTCTTCTCAGCTGGGTGCTCGGCAAGACCAGCGACCCGGCCCCGCTGCTCGACGGAGCGTCGCTCGTGCTGAGCCTTGTTGCCGCCTGGCTGCTGAGCCAGTCACATATTGAACAGTACCTCTTCTGGATTGCCGCCAACTGCCTTATCGTGGCCGTGTACGCCACCCAGTCAAAATGGCTTATGGCTGCGATGTACTCATTCTACATCGTGACCTGCATCATCGGCTTCATCAACTGGAAGAAGAACGGCGTCGTGGTCGAATAATGATAGCTCCCGACAATTACCCCTCCAAAGCTCTCAAGGACGCAGTAGAAGCCATAGGCTCCCTTCCTGGGGTCGGCTCCCGCAGCGCCCTGCGCCTCGCCCTGCACATTCTCAAGCAGAGCCCCGACAAAATCCACGCCTTCGCCGCCGCCGTGGACAACCTCGCCGAGGGAGTGCACTACTGCCGCGACTGTATGATGCTCTCCGACGGGGACCGCTGCGCCATATGCGCCGACTCCCGCAGGGACCACGACACCATCTGCGTCGTGGAGAGCGTACGCGACGTGATGAGCATCGAGGCCACGGGGCAGTACCACGGAGTATATCACGTGCTCGGAGGCATCATCTCCCCCATCAACGGAGTAGGGCCTTCGGACCTTACGATACGCCAGCTGGTCGAACGGGTCAGCGAGAAGACTGAAGTAATCCTCGCGCTGTCCGGAGACGTGGAAGGAGAGACCACTTCTTTCTATATTTACCGCCAGATAGAGTCCAGGGGATGCAAGGTCACCACCCTCGCCCGCGGCCTCGGATTCGGAGACGAACTCGAGTATGCCGACTCCCTGACCCTCGGGCGTTCAATCCTTAACCGTCAGACTTTCAAGCCATAACAATGACAATCCCCGCAGCCATACTGACAGCCGCCTCACTCTGTGCAGACTGCTTCGCCGTGTCGCTCTGCTCCAGCGTGACGCTTAAAGACCTGCGCCGGACTACGGTCCTGAAAGTGGCGCTGAGCTTTGCCGTGATTCAGGCCGGCCTGCTCTGGGCAGGCTGGGCTTTCGGCAGCCTGGTGGCGTCGCTCGTCATCAGGATTTCCCATATCCTGGGCTTCCTGCTGCTGCTCTATGTGGGCGGTTCAATGCTTTGGAGCGGGATTAAAGGAGAAGAGGAAGTGCGCGACCTGGGCGCGTGGCGTGGCATAATCCTCGGCGGCATTGCCACGAGCATCGACGCCTTTGCCGTGGGCGTGTCCCAGTCCATTTCCGGAGAGTCTTTCAGCGAGTTTATCCCGCTGCTTGTCAGCGTCTTCGTCATTACCGCCCTCTCTGCCATCCTCGGCATCTGCGGCGGCCGTGCCATAGGCAAAAAAACAGGACGCACCGCCCTCATAATCGGCGGCTGCGTCCTGATCGGAATCGGTATTTCCCTGCTGTTCCGTCCTATCTCCTGATGCTCTGCTTCATCTTCAGGATGCGACGCACGCTCTCGTCAATGCGCTGCTCTGTGATTTCTCCGGTTTCTACAGCCTTGACCACAGCATCGAAAGCCTCTGTGAACACCTGCGGGCCGAGCACGATGTCGACACCGGCCTTGATGCAGCCCACGGCAGCCTCGCCATTGGAGTACTGCTGGGTGATGGCTCCCATCTCCATCGCATCGGTGATGATGATGTTCTGATAGCCCAGTTCACGGCGCAGCTTGTCCTGAAGTATAACCGAAGACATTGTCGAAGGGATGTCAGAACCCGTCACTTTGGGCGCACTGATGTGAGCCGTCATAATGAGTTGGCACCCCCACTGGATGCCGGCCTTGAAGGTCACCATCTCGCACGAGAGCATCTCCCCCCACGTCTTCTGCGAGCTGGCATAGCCGAAGTGCGTGTCGGCCTTCGTGTCACCGTGACCGGGAAAATGCTTGATGCAGCCCACGACGCCGGCATCCTTCAGTCCCTGAAGATAGTTGGTCACCATCGGGGCTGCTATCTCCGGATTGTCGCTGAAGGCACGTGCGCCGATGACGATGTTCTCAGGATTAGTGTTCACATCGGCCACAGGTGCGAAGTCAATATCGAAGCCATAGCGGTGCAGATAGGTGCCGATGGTGTTGCCGCACTCGTAGGCATTCTTCGGGTCGCCGGTAGCACCGATGGCTCCCATCGACTCGTAGGTCTTCACCTTGAAGTTGCTGTTGCGCCCTATGCGGGCCACACGCCCGCCTTCCTCGTCGATGCACAGCAGGGGTGAGCCATTCAGAGCCCGAATCTCAGGGATGAAGCGTGCGAGCTGGGCCTCGTCCTCGATGTTGTGAGCATAGAGTATGATGCCGCCCACGGGATACTTCCCGTTCACGCCGCGCATTGTCTCGTTGACGGCCTGCAACCTGATCTTGGTGATGTCGTCCACACTCTCGTCAACGCCGCCTGAGCGGTTGAAATGGATAGTGGTGTCGAGACATTCGGGGCGCACATAGAACATCTGCCCCACCTTCTCGCGGAGGGTCATCCCCTTAAGTTGAGACTCCACCTCATCTGCCGGAGATACATCTATGTCTTTCGAACACGAATTGAGCATTACCAGGCCACAAGATGTAAGGATTGTGGCCAGCATCCATAGTTTCATTTTTTTCATTAGTGAAAATTTACTTATTATATGATTTCCTACTTTGTGACAGCAGTGAAGCGGTATAGGCAGGTGTGCTTGTACACCTCCCCGGGGCGGAGGATTGTGTCGGGGAACTGGGGATGATGGACTGCATCGGGGAATTTCTGAGTCTCCAGGGCGAAGGAGCCGCGGTAAGGCACGGTTTTGCCGAAAAGGTCGACAGTCTTGCCGTCTCCGAAGAAATTGCCGCTGTAGAACTGCAGGCCGGGCTGGTCTGAATAGACCTCCAGCACCCGGCCGGACACGGGGCATACCACCCTGGCATCCAGGCTGAGGCCGCCCGGGCCGGGATTAAAGTCGATAATCCAGTTGTGGTCATAGCCGTGGCCGTTTCTGAGCTGCTCGTCGTCGGCTTCTATAAACTGTCCGATGGGGCGAGGCTTGCGGAAATCCAGCGGACCGCCGTCGATGATTACGGTGTGCCCGAGAGGTATCAGCTGGTCATCCACAGCCGACACGCCGCCGGCCGGAATCTCCATAATGTGATCCAGAATGTCGCCCTCGCCGCTGCCCTTGAGGTTGAAGAACGGGTGGTGCGCAAGGTTGATGGGCGTGGGGGCGTCGGTAGTGGCTTCGAACTCCACCTTGAGGTCGTGCTTCTCAGTCAGGGTGTAGCGCACGCTGATGGTCTTGTTGCCGGGAAATCCGCCCAGGCCGTCGGGATGCAGCACCTGAAGCTTCAGGCTGCTGGGACTCTGCTCCACGACATCCCACACCAGCCTGTCGATGCCGACGAAGCCGCCGTGCAGCGTGTTCTCTCCGTCATTCTTCTCAAGCTCATACTCGACCCCGTCAAGGGTGAAGCGCGCTCCGGCGATACGGTTGGCCACAGGCCCCACGCAGGCGCCGAGGAAGCGCTCCCCTTCCCCGCTTACATAAGCGTCGATATTCGCCCTGCCAATCACCACGTCCCGCAGGCTGCCGTCCCGGTCAGGAGTCCACAGCGACACCACACGCGCGCCGTAATTGGTAATCTGGGCAGTAAGGCCGCCGCCCCGGATAGTATAAATCGACACATTCTTGCCGTCGATTTCGGTCTTGAAGGCATCTTCGGGAATAAGTTTAACACCCTTGTCAGTACCGCAGGCTGCGGAAAGAAGGGCAAGCAGGGGAAGGAAAAACTTTCTCATAACATTTTCTTATGCTTGAAAATCAGCCAGATGCTGACAATCAGGATAATCATCAGGCCGGCGATGGCAATCCAGGCCCACCACTTCCCGGCAAAGGGAAGGGTCACGTTCATACCGTAGAAACTGGCCACGAGCGTAGCCGGCATCAGGAGCAGGGAGACAAAGGTGAAAATCTTCATTATCCTGTTCTGGTCCAGGTTGATAAGACCCACAACCGTATCCTGAAGGTACTCCAGCCTTTCGAAAGCAAAGTTGGTATGGTTGATAAGGGACGCGATATCCTGCAGGATTACCGACAGGTCTTCGCGGATTTCGGAATTCTTGGGACAGCGCTTGCTCTTGATGATATTCGACAGCAGCCTCTGCTTATCGACGACATTTTCGCGCACGAACATCGCATTCTCCTGCAACTGATTGATATCCAAAAGGAACTCCTCATTGATATCCTCCTGCTGGTTGATGCGCTTGCTGAACTGCGAGACGTCCTTGCTGATAAGCTCCACTATATCGGCATCCAGGTCGATACGTTTGTCCATAATCTCCACGAACACCGTAAAGCCGTCGGGGAACTGGTCCGGGAGCGCCTGTATCTTGCGCTGGAGAGTGTCGAACGAACGAAGGGGTATCTCGCGAAGCGTCACAAGCGTCTTGTCTGTCAGCACGAAGGACACCGGATCCATCAACATCTCGTCGTCTGCCGGAGAGAGGAAGTTGGTGTTGGCGTAGATGGCCTTGTCGTCCTCGGAGAAACGGGACGAACTCTCGATTTCCTCGGCCTGTGCCCGGCTCTGGATCTCGATTCCGAGAAACTGCTCCGTAGTGCGTTTTTCCTCACCGCTCGGGGAGATGAGGTCAATCCACAGAAGATTGTCACGGCCAATGGCAGCGAACTGTTTTTCAGATTGGGTGAGCTGGATCTCACCCCCTTTGCGGTAGAAAATCCTGATCATCTTTCCTTCCTGTTTGTTCCCGGCACACTTGTCGGAAGGGGTTGAACTTGCTGCAAACGTGCAAAGGTAAAAATATTTTTTTATAAAAAAAGAGTCCGCCACTCAAATGACGGACTCTCAGCAGCAAAAAATGCGTCAAGAAGTCTAACGGGCCTTGTTGTTGGAGCCGAGCACGTTGACAATCTTGTGCATATAGAGCTTCTTCATCTCGTCACGGGCAGGGCCGAGGTACTTGCGGGGATCGAACTCACCGGGCTTGTCCACGAAGACCTTGCGCACGGCAGCGGTCATAGCCAGACGGCTGTCGGAGTCGATGTTAATCTTGCAGACAGCGCTCTTGGCGGCCTTGCGGAGCTGCTCCTCGGGGATACCGACTGCATCGGGCAGTTTGCCGCCGTGGGTGTTGATGATGTCAACATACTCCTGAGGCACGGAAGAGGAACCGTGAAGGACGATGGGGAAACCGGGGAGTTTCTTCTCGATGGCCTTCAGCACGTCGAATGCCAGGGGCGGGGGGACCAGACGACCGGTCTTGGGGTCGCGGGTGCACTGCTCGGGCTTGAATTTGTAAGCGCCGTGGCTGGTGCCGATGGAGATGGCGAGGGAGTCGCACTTGGTCTTCTTCACGAAGTCGATGACTTCTTCGGGCTTGGTGTAGTGGGACGCCTCGGCGGACACCTCGTCCTCAACGCCTGCGAGCACGCCGAGTTCAGCCTCGACGGTCACGTCGTATTTGTGCGCATAGTTGACGACCTTGCGGGTCAGGGCCACGTTCTCGTCGTAAGGGAGAGCGGAACCGTCGATCATCACGGAAGAGAAGCCGAAGTCCACGCAGCTCTTGCAAAGCTCGTAGCTGTCACCGTGGTCGAGGTGCAGAACGATCTGGGGCCTCTTCCATCCGAGTTCCTTCGCGTATGCCACTGCGCCCTGGGCCATATAGCGGAGGAGGGTCTGGTTGGCATAGTTACGGGCGCCCTTGCTCACCTGCAGGATCACGGGAGACTTGGTCTCGGCGGCTGCCTGGATGATGGCCTGGAGCTGCTCCATATTGTTGAAGTTGAATGCGGGGATGGCGTAACCGCCCTTGACGGCCTTTGCAAACATCTCGCGGGTGTTTACAAGACCAAGATCTTTAAAAGAAACTTTCATAATGTATTTACTGAAAAACTAACGTTCCGTTAAATCACGCAAATATAGCAATTCTTTTCTAAAAAGGAAAAGATTTACTATCTTGCAACGATTATGGAAGGAAAAGTCATCATATTCTCAGCCCCGTCCGGCGCCGGCAAAAGCACCGTAGTCGGCCATCTTCTCGGGCTGCACCCCGAATTCGAGTTCTCCATCAGCGCCGGAGCGCTTCCGCGGGCTCATAGCCGCAGACGCCTTCGTAGAATACGAAGAAGTCTATAAAGACCGCTTCTACGGCACCCTTAAGTCGGAAGTCGAACGCATCTGGGCCAAAGGCCACGTGATAATCTTCGACGTGGACGTGAAGGGAGGCGTAAGCCTGAAAAAATATTTCGGTGACGCCGCCCTATCCGTGCTCATCGTCCCGCCCTCCCTCGAAGTGCTCGAGAGCCGCCTCCGCGGACGCGGCACCGACTCCGAAGAAGCCATACGCGAGCGCGTGGCCAAGGCGCAGTGGGAGCTCGACTTTGCCAGAGGCAAATTCGACCGTGAGCTGGTCAACGACCGTCTGGAAGACACTTTTGCCCAGTCTGAAGCACTCGTGGACGAATTCTTATGCGGATAGCTGTTTACTCCGGGTCGTTCGACCCGCTGCACATCGGCCACCAGGCGATAATGGAGTACCTGACCCGGGAACGTTCCTTCGACTGGGTGTACCTCGTGATTTCTCCGCAGAACCCTTTCAAAGACGCCAGCAAGGCCCTTTCCGGCGAGCGGCGTTACCGCAATGCCATCGATGCCGTACGGCGGCATCCCGACCTGCACGTCTGGGTGGACAACATCGAGCTGTCGATGGAGCCTCCGCACTACACCATACGTACGCTTGACGCACTGCGGCGCCGTGAGCCCGAAAACGACTTCACTCTCGTCGTAGGCGCCGACAACCTCGACTCTATGCTCCGCTGGAGGGACGCCCCGCGCATCCTGACCGAATACGGAGTCGCCGTGTATCCGCGTACCGGTTTCGACGTACGCAAAATCCGGGAGTTCCTTTACGAAAAGATGAAGACGCTCCCCTCCCCCTACACGCTTGACGCCTCATCGCTGCACGCCACGCCCGGCACCGTGGGCTTCGAAGACACGGACCGCCTCTACAAAATCGACATCATCGACGCCCCCATCGTGGACATCTCCTCAACCCGTATCCGCGAAGGCATCGCCGCGGGAGAGGATATGAGCAAATGGATGATGTAACTCAGAGCGTAAAATCCACCAGAATCGGCCGGTGGTCAGAGGAATTGTAGTAATTGCTGCGCTCCCAGACCATATTCGTCCAGGCCTCGTTGAGTATCATAGCGTTCTTCACCTTGGCAAACATAGCCGGCGACGCATAGACAAAGTCGTAGCGGGGCGGAGTGTTGCCGGCCGCATCGTCAGCCCAGGTGCGCGTGGCGAAGAAATGGCCGGGATAGGTCAAGCCTATGATATCTTTGTAGGGCGTTTGCTCCAGGATGTAGTCGTGCGAGCTCAGGAACGGGCTGTCGGAAGGCAGGCCGTAATGCCAGTTGTCAATCCGCGAGCGGGAATTGAAGTCCCCCATCATCAGCCAGTTATCCTCGCCAGCGAACTCGCTGTTGAAGATGGTCTGCGAGCAGATGTACTTGATTTCCGCCTCCCTCTGGGCATTTCCGCCCTTGCTCTGGGCAGAATCGTAAGAGGTCTTCTTGATGACGAACTTGGCGTAGTAACTGTAGGCGTGCGGCCACAGGTGCAGCGTCACGAAATTGATTTTGGTACCGGCGGCGTCCACCTGGAACACCCCGGCGCCGTGGGCCACGGGCATATAGGACTCAGGCTTGCCGGTATGGGTGAAGTCAAGCGTGTCGATTCCGGCCTCGGTCTCCGTAATCTTCAGCAGCGTCTTTATCGGGTACTTGGACGTAATCACCTGAGGATAATAATCTTCGGCATACAGCCGGTAGCCTCCGATAGCGGCGTACTTGTGGCCGTAAGCCTTGGCGAAACTCTGCCAGTGCGAAGGGAAATACCAGTCGGCAGGGTCTTTCTTTGTGGTCGAATGGTCCTTGTAAATGGTCTGCGCCTCGCACCACACGCACACATCGGGGTCGTACTTCCGTATGAAACTCAGGAAGTTGTAGAACTGGTAAGGCTGGTCGCTCCACATACCGTTCTGGATGTTCCAGAAGAGGACCCGCAGGTTGCCCCGCTCCATATCCTTTATGCGGATGACCTTTATGTCGTCCAGCCAGAAACCGTGCCGCAGGCTCGTAGATGTCGAGTTACCGCACCATTGGAGCATAGTGCCGTCGGTGGCCTTCTCTATGTCGGCAGTGACGGTGTGCCAGCCGCCGTCCAGCTGGGATGCGCTCAGCAGCACGGCGTGTTCGAGGCCGTCGTGCACAGTCCTCACCTCCAGCGGAGAGCCGTCAAGCGTGAGACTGCGTATGACGCCGCTGAGCATCACGCGAAAAACGAATTCGTCGTTGAACCCTTCCACGGTCTTCACCCGGAAACTCACGAGTATGTCCGATACTTCCCCGATTGCAGACAGCATCGGGCTCTGGGCGATGCCCCGCTTCCCGCGGTCATTGATACCGCATCCCAGGCACCCGTCGTATTCGTTGCAGCGGAAGAGATACACCCAGTCACCTATGTTCTTCTGTTTCACGTAGTCGTTTGAGCAGACGTGCGACGTGCCGACGGTTTTCCACTCCGTGGACTTGAATTCCACGTGGCTGAGCGGGTTCTGCACGTCTTCCCGGAAATTGTCAGACTGGATGTCCGGTCCGCCGTCCTGATTGAAAAGGTCGAAGCTTTCATCCCAGATAACGTCGCCGCTCTGAGGCTCCTTCTGCTCCTGCGGCTCATCCCCCTGCCCCTTAGGCTGCAGGTCGTCAATTATACTGCGACCGCCGCAGGAAACCAAAAGGATTGAGAACAGGGAAACCGGAAATAGCCGCCAAATGTTCATTGTTCCAGCGCTTTAGTTATCATCGGCACCACGTGGGCCTTGCGGTTGAGATTCTCCTTCGAGCGGCACACGCCATCGCGGACCGGCTTTCCAAAGGCCTTCTCCGCCACTTCCCCGGCGCCCTGGCCGGAATAAAGGATATAGCAGCCGGGGACGCTTACGTCAAGTTTTGCGAAAAGCATTTCGCCCGGCCCGGCAATCCGCGCCATAGTCTTCAGCATCCTGTCAATGAAGGCGTCTTCCGTGGCCGCGTCCATCCAGTCAAGGCTGCCTATACGTAGAGACCGCCCGTGGATTTCGTAAGATTTCGCATCGGAGAGGAAGATTTCCTCATCGCTCATTCCTTCGTAACTCCGCGAAGCCTCTGCCATTCCTTCGCTGATACCTTTCAGCGTCTCGGGGCTGAGTTGCAACTGCTCTGCCAGGGACAGCCAGGCAAGGGTATCACGCCCGGTCGTGCCTTTCTTGGTCAGGTTGTGCGTATCTGACATAATGCCGGCGAGAAGGGCCCTTGCACTCTGCTCCGACGGGGTGATTCCGGCCTGCGAATATAATTCCCATACGAGCGTGCTGGCCGAGCCTATCCTGTCCACATATACGAAAGGTATCGCTGCAGTGTCGATGTCGCCGGGATAATGATGGTCGATAAGCTGAAGAATCCTGGCTTCGCGCACGCCGTCGGCGCTCTGCGCGTATTCCGAATGGTCGGTAAGAATCACCCGCGCGCCCGGGGCGACGCTCCGTATCCGGTCCGGGATGCTGAATCTCAAAGCTTTGCTCACGAATTCAGTTTCTTTGTTGACATTCCCGCAGACTCTCGCCTCGCAGTTATATCCAAGGCTCCGCATCAGGTCGGCATAGGCCGAAGCGCTGCACACGGCATCGACGTCCGGAGTCTTATGGCCGAACACATAGCAAGTATCGCCGCCCCAGTCGAGGGCGGACATCTTCGAGCGGAAATCAGTCCCCGGACCCGAACACGACAATAATACTGAACTTCCCAACAATAGCGCAAGTTTTAATTTCATCCCGCTAATATAATAAAAATACGGCATACGCAGCTTGCTTCGCAGGAATACAGTTGACATCCGGGAATTGAGCAGGTATGATGAATCCCTGGAACGGGGTATTGCATATACAATCGA
>ONLD01000068.1 GCA_900318565.1 uncultured Bacteroidales bacterium | reverse complement strand
AGTGCGCACCTCGTGGCTCATATTCTGCACGAATCGTGTCTTTGCGGCGTCGGCCAGGCGCACCTTCTCGTTGGCCTCCTGCAGCTCCGCGATACGGGCCCTGTCTTTTTCCTTGTTTTTGTTGAGGTTGCGAATGTGTATTGCGGAGAAAATGGCCGTGGCGCCGAAGAGTATAGAAAGCAGGATTATCAGCAAGGTGGAAATCACCGAGATCTCTTTTTCCTTATGCGCAAGGTCGGCACTCAGGGCCGCCTTGCCCATTGTCACGTCCAGCTCGGACAGCTTTGACTGGTTGGTGGTGGAGAGCACTTGCTCGAGGCGGACGACCAGCTTCTTTTCCAGATCGAAAGCCAGGTCTTTGTGCCCCTGGAGCTCGCACAGGTTGGCTATCACCTTGACTTCGAGCAGATTCAGGCCGAACACTTCGTCCGCCCTCTCTTCAATGCTGCCATCAAATACGGAGTCTATCAAGCTGAAGGTCAGGCGGCCTTTAGACCACATCTTATCGAACTGAGGGTCGGCCTTGACGGTGTTGCGCAGGCGGGCGTATTCCGCCTTGCGGCCGTCCAGGGCGGACAGACGGGCCAAATAGTATTGGCAGCGCAGCGTGTCCAAATGCTGCTTGGAGGCGTTGAGGCCCTTCATAATGCAGATGCGGGCCGAATCGCTGCCGATGGGATAGGTGCCCGCGAGGTCGCAGTACAGACGGGACGGCGATTGCCTTCGCAGGGCTTCGCTGGTGGCGTCGTTGTAAAGCTTGAGGGCGTGCAGGATGTGCTTCTTTGCAGATACGTAGTCGTTTTGCTCTATATAGAGCTGGGCCAGGAACTTGTCTCCCGACCACACTCCGTATTCATCGTTGTCTTTAAGGGCGTTGGCCTGCATTTCCTTGACCAGTTCCACGGTGCGTTCCACCCTGTCGGAGTTGTAGTAGTAGATTTGCGACAGGTTGTAGGAGTAGTAGTAATACTGGCTGAAGCCATATTCCCGGGCCACCTTTTTCAAGGTCTCGCGCGCATTATCTATGGCCGCGTCATTCTCCGGTGTGGCTGGATTGTGGGTCAAGTGCTTAAGAGCCTGCACGTAGTACAGGGTCTCCGCCTTCTTGTCTTTCTTCTCGAGTGCTTTGGCGTACAGGGCTGCGTTGGTGGCATCAAAGGTGGGCGTGCCCACCATTCCCTCGACTCTTTCATAGATCTCGTAGCACTCGTCGTCGATGCCGAACGGGTTGTTCTGTGCCTGCAGGGGCAGGGCGGCGGCAAGAAGTAGCAGGATTAAAGAGAAACGCACTATCATAAGATTCAAAGATAGCGAAATTTCGCTTAATAATAAGGGTTTGCGGCAGAAAAACTATACTTCCGTCCAGTGGATGCGAATTCCCGAGCGTTCCATACCGCGAAACCAGGTCATCTGGCGCTTGGCGAACTGGTGGATGGCGATTGCAAGATGTGTGCGCATAAACTCATAGTCGGTCTGCCCGAGCAGGTACTGGGTCACGAATTTGTACTCCAGGCCGTAGCCGATGAGCACTTGCGGGTCTATGCCTTCGTCCAGCAGGGCGCGTATTTCATCTATCATTCCTTCGTGCAGACGGGCGTCCAGGCGGCGGTCAATGCGGGCGTTCCTTTCCTCCCGGCTCACCAGAGTGCCGATGAAATACACAGACGGAGGCACGCTGCCGGAGGGCTCGGAAAGGGGCTTTCGGGAGGAGAAGTCGTAGCCCCCGGTCACAGCGCTGATATAGAGTCCAGTGCCGCCGCACAGCACGGGGAAGGCGCCCCTAAGGCGTATCCCGCTGACCGCAGCATCGAAATCCTCGCGGTAGCGGTACACATTGTATTGGGTGCCCGGTTCGGCTATGTCAATAAGGTGGTACGGCACCTCTCCGTATTCGGAAAGGTCCTTGCCGGTGCCTATGTCCATACGGCGGTACACCTGGCGCGAGTCGGCGGAGATGATTTCGCAGCCCCCCAGCTCCCGGCACAACTGCACCGCATAGCGGGTCTTTCCGGAGGCGGTAGGCCCGAGCACGCAGATAAGGGTCGTCTCGCCGGAATCTATGCTCCGGCGAAGCTCCTGGATGTCGATATGCTCGGGGGATGGCAACTCTGCCACTATGTTTTTTACTTTAGGCATTGTCTTTAAAGTATTTGCAACAGGCCCTCAGCTCGCACTCCGGGCATTTCGGAGCGCGGGCCGTGCAGACATAGCGCCCGTGCAGCAGCAGGTAGTGGTGCGAGCTGGCGCGTACGGCCTCCGGGATGTGTCTTTCCAGGTCCTTCTCCACATCGTAGGGCGTCTTGCCTTTCGAGAGGCCCAGGCGGTGGCTGACGCGGTACACGTGCGTATCGACCGCGATTACGGGCTCGTCGTAGAGTATGGATGCCACCACGTTGGCTGTCTTCCGGCCCACTCCCGGCAGGGTCATCAGTTCCTCTATGCTGTCAGGCACCTTGCCCCCGAAGTCGCTTACGAGCTTCTGCGCGAGGCCTTTGAGATGGGCCGCCTTGCTGTTGGGGTAGGACACGCTGCTGATCATCTCCAGAATGTCTTCCACCGTGGCGGCGGCCATCTGCTCGGGTCCCGGGTAGCGGCTGAAGAGTGCGGGCGTGACCATATTGACGCGCTTGTCGGTGCACTGGGCCGACAGCACGACGCTGACTATCAACTGGAAGGGATTGGTAAACACGAGCTCGCTGCGGGGCGCTTTCCCGTGCGCCTCGAACCACTCGAGCACTGCATCGTATCTTTCTTTGAGAGTCATTGTTTATTGTTTTGAGGTTTCTGACAGGAAGTCCCTGAGCCGGTCTCCGAATTCGAGGGCCGCGTCGTTGTTGACCATCTCCACGAGAGCCGCGTTTCGCTGCTGGCCTCCCATAAAGGTGTAGTTGAGCAGGATGCCGCCGCCCAGCAGCCCCGTGATCCAGTAGCCGCCAAGCAGGTTTGCCACCGTGAAGCCCAGCGCTGCGGCGTTGAGGCCTGCCGAAAGCAGCCCTTCGGCGGGACGGCCGTTGTAGATGTGCCCGCACGGAGGAAGGAAGGACAGCGCCATAGCGGTTGTGCTGCTGCGGGGTGCGGGTCGGGACGCGTAGAGGTCAAGGAGCTGCTGCAGGCGCGCAGATGGCCCGTCGCAGGAGATGAAGCGCGCCGCGTATATCTCCGACTCGTCGTAGCGCCCGGCGTAGGCGAGGCTGAGGGCGTGGAGCAGGAGGACCTGCGGGCTGTCGTCATCCAGCTCCTCGACAATCGAGCAGGCCTGGTTGAGCTCGCCCGAAAGGAAGTAGCAAAGCTCTTGCTGGTAAAGCACTTGCCGCCTCTCTTCCGGCAGCAGGGCGAACATCCTTACGCGCGAGAGGGTGGCGCTGGCGTCGGGGTAGCGCCCGAGCTGCTTGTAGCACTCTGCCTTGCGGATGAGCGCGTCGTTGGTGGCGGCCAGGTCGGCGCCTTCCCAGATGACCCTTTCGCAATCGACGGCCATCGCTTCCCAGTCCTGGGCCCTACTTGAATACAGAGCGCAGAGGGATATGAATATTGTACAGAATAGCCGTTTGCTGTTCATCGTGGATTTTTTGGTTATATATGCTTACGGACACATAACTGCCGTAGATGTTGCCTATGTAGAGCGCTCCGCATAGTATGCCCGGTACTATGGTCTTCCAGTCGGAGGGGCCGTCCTTTATCCAATGCTCCGCAGTGATGGCCGCTGCAGCTCCGGTGAGCAGGAATGCGGCTATGCCCTCTCCGAGCCTTCCTGCATAGACTTTCCCGAGGCCGGGTACGAGCGCCGAGGCTCCGGCGGCCAGCCAGGGGCTCTTGCGCCGGGCTTCATAGCGGGAGGAGTAAATGCCGTCCAGCTTGCGTTCGGCGTCCTGGATGGTGTAGTCGGAGTAGGAGAAGGAAGCGGCCGCCCGCCTGAAGCTCTCCGGGTCGTCGCGCAGCAGTGCGAGGCCGGCGAGCTGCAGGCCCTTCAGCTCGGCGTAAGGGCCGGAGTAGGTCTCGAGTTCAGGGGAAGGGTTGTAGTCGCCCAGATGGGCTGAAACTGCCGTGGAATAAAAAATAGAGCGGTCCTTGAAAGGGGAGCCCGCAGGGACGGACTTCAGGATGGGAAGCGCCGTGTCAAGCTGCTTAAGCTGATAGGCGGTCCAGCCGCGCAGCCAGGTCAGCGTGTCGGACGGATTGTAGCTGCCGGAGAGGAGTTTTGCCGCGTCGCGCTTGAGGTCGTTGTCGATAAGGTACACGGCGAAGTCGTAATCCTTGGATACCCAGGTGCCCTGGCTCCGTGCAGGCAGGCACGGAAGCAACAGGAGCAGTACGGCGGCTATGGAGAGGCGGCGTCTCATTTGCACGCCTCCTTGTAGGCTTGCGGCCCTTCGTGGATGAAAGGGTCGTCGGGGTCGATGTATTCACGGACCGTGCCTATGCGCGAATCGCGCGTGAGGCGGTCGAGTGTGGCGAGGATGGCGGGAATCAGGCCGAGTCTCCGGACCGCCTGCCTGAAGAACATATAATTGGGCGGGTCGTAAAAGTCGCGGCCCGTAAGCTGTTTTCTGACGGTGTAGAGGGCCCTTTCCGCCGCGTTCGCTCCTTCCGGGGCGGTTTCCTTGCTGCGGAGGCTGCTGAAATCCGCGTCCAGCACGAGGGCCGTATCGGGGGAGGGGGCCTGAGTCTTTTCAGGCCCGTCGGGGGTCTGCGGCGCTGCCTGTAGTTCCCGTCCGGCCGGCGGGAGCTGAGGACCTGCTGCGAGAAGTGCGCAGGCGAGGAAGAGGGCGCGTATCATTTTCCGGGCTCCGGCACTTGCATATTCTTCGCGCCGGCGGGCACTTCGAAATGGAAATTGGGGTCGTCCTGGTCCACCTTGACGCCGGAGTAGATCGTCCGGACCACGGAGGAGTCGCGCGCGGAGCCGTAAGAGATGTCGGTCACGCGGAGCGGCAGCACAAAGCGCCCGAAGTGCTGATAGTCAGAGAGATATTTCCGGCTGAGGACCTTGCCGTCGGGGGCGGTGTAGGCGCAGTAGATAGGCAGCCAGTCCTCATAGACGATTTCCACCACGGGCCTGCCGGGGTCGGCCGGGATGAATTTTTTCTTGACGTAGCCCTCTTCGCGGGTGGTCTCCTTGGCTTTGTAGCCGAACCAGCCGAGTCCGAGGTCGTCGATGTGGCCGCTCATAAAGAGCGAGACGAGCTCGGCGCTGGAAGTCAGGCTTTCGTCAATCTGGGTCAGAACCTCGTTGGTCGAAGGATTGTAGATCCGGGCTTCGCCTTTCTGGTTCGTGACCACATAATAGGTTATGGGCTTATGGAATAAAGTCACCAAGCGTCCATTGTTGTTACAATAGACGCTTTTGGTGACTGTACTGACTTTCCCTTTTATGACCGTCTTGACTTCCACGTCGGCGCTGACTTTACGCTGGGCGCTCAGCGGAAGGGCCGTGACGGCGAGCAGGAAAGCTATGATTGTGATTTTACCCTTCAAGGCTTATGCCCACATAAAGAATTTGCGGTTGTTGATATACTGTGAGATGTTGTTGTCCACCGTGCCGATAATCAGCATAATGAAGTCGATGAGGTCAACGATACCGAAAATACCGCCGAAGGTGAAGGTGTAGAGAGCCCACATACCGGGAGCGGTGCCCATATAGTGGCGGTGAACTCCGAAACCACCGAGGAAGAAGTTGAGGATGAGAGCGGTCACGGGCTTGACTTCCTTCTGGCTGACTGCGGGAAGGTTGGCTGCTGCGGGAGCTGCGACGTCAAGGGTGTACACCTCTTCAGCATTCTCGATGAGGTTGTCGATGGCGTTGTTGTCAACTTTGTAGTTGGCTGCATTTGCGGAGAAGGCAATAGCGAGGACCGCAATGATTGAAAGAACTAATTTTTTCATAATGTGTTAATAAAAAGTAATTTGTACAAAAATAATCAATTCTGCCGATTATGCAAACGGGTCTCAGGCAAGGATTGCATCGGCGAGCGCGTCAAGATTGGGCAGGTCGCTCCTCTTGAGGCGGCTGCGAATAGTCACCATCGGCTCCACTATCTCGATTTCTTTCATCCCTGCGAGCATTTCCTTCATCACGCGGCCTGCAGACGGAGCCCAGGAGCCGTTCTCCATAATGCCCACCTTGCGGCGGCAGTAGCCCTTTATCTGGAGGCGGTGCAGGAAGTCGTACATAGGGGAGAAGAGGCCGGCGTCGTAGGAGGCGGCGGCGAGGATGACCTTGGGATAGCGGAAGGCGTCTTCGACGTTTTCTGCTATGTCGCTGCGGGTGAGGTCGCTCAGCACCACCTTAGGGGCGCCTTTTTCCGAGAGGATGCGGGCAAGCATCTGCGCCGCTTCCATCGTGCCTCCGTGGATGGAGGCCACGGCGATAAATATGCCTTCCGTCTCCGGCTCATAGCGGCTCCAGAGGTCGTAGAGGCGGATGTACTCGCCGAGATTGTCTTCGAGGATGGGGCCGTGGAGCGGACGTATGGTGGTGATGGGGAGCTTCGCGGCCTTGGCGAGCACCTGCTGCACCTGGGGGCCGTATTTGCCCACTATGTTGAAGTAGTAGCGGCGGGCTTCACAGGCCCAGTCCTTGTCGTCGCGGCCGTAGAACCCGCACTCACTCAATGCTCCGAACTTGCCGAAACCGTCGGCGCTGTAGAGGGCGCCGTCAGCGGGGTCGAAACTCATAAGCACCTCGGGCCAGTGCACCATAGGGGCGCCGATGAAGCGGAGGCTGTGCTCGCCCAGCTCCAGGGTGTCGCCTTCCTTGACGGCCAGGGTCCTGCCTTCCAGCTTGATGTCCTGGAAGAACTGTGGGAGCATACGCAGGGCCTGCGCGCTCGCCACGAGGGTCATTTCCGGATACTGAGCCAGTGCCCAGGCGATGAGGGCGGAATGGTCGGGCTCCATATGGTGCACTATGATGTAGTCGGGAGTCCTGCCGGCGAGGGCCTCTTCGAGGCTCTCCTTCCATTCGTCGCCTTTGCGGGCGTCGGAGGTGTCGAGTATGGCGGTTTTTTCGTCCAGGATGAGGTAGGAGTTGTAGGAAACTCCTTCCGGGACAACGTATTGGCTTTCAAACAGGTCGATTTCGAGGTCGTCGGAACCGATGTAGAAGACTTTGTCGTTGAGTTTGCGTATCATATTATACAAAGATAGCAATTATTTCGTTATGCAGTCTCTTCGGGCCCGAAAATGCGGCCTTTGAACGCCATCCGGACGGCGCCCTGGAGGTGCCGCGACAGCTCTTCGGGACTTATGCGGTAGATTTTCGGGGTGTTGGAGCGGGGGTAGCGCGCGAAGAAAGGGTCGGCCGTGGAGTACCACTCCGAGCTTTTGATGTTGTAGGCCCGGGGCAGGGCTCTTCGCAGGTAAAATACGCGTGTGGTGGCGCATACGGTGACGCCCGTTTCGCCGCTCCGCAGATGCGAGACGCAGATTATCCGCCGTGCCGCCCTCGGCGCCGCCGCTCCGCCGGCCCGTGAGCCTGCCGTTCCCTGCTGCACTGCAGTGCCTTGTGAACTTGCCGTTCCCTGCTGCCCTGCGGTGCCCTGTGAGCCTGCCGCTCCCTGCTGCCCTGCGGTGCCCTGTGAACTTGCCGTTCCCTGCTGCCCGTCCGCAGAGGCCCCCTGCTGCCCGACGGCCGGCGCGCCCATTTTGTAGCGCACCACGATGTGCCGCCCGAACCTGGAGTTGATCGCCTCCATCAGCTGCCGGAAGTGCGGCCCGTGCGGCACCCTGTCGGCAAGGTCCTTCCAGGCGAGGTAGTAGTGTATCATCTCGTGGATAATGACGTCGTCCTGCTGCTCCGGGGTGAGGTCGAATGCCGCGCTGATGCGGATCAGGCGCTGCGGCTCGGCAGCGGGCAGGCTGAAGCGGCGCCCCAGGAACCTTACCTGCGGCCGCTTCTCTTCGTAGCGCCCCAGATAAGTCCGCGCGCGGCTCAGCTCCAGGCGTATGCCGGGCAGTTCGCCTCTGAAACACAGGGCGTTGTAGCGGTCGAAGGCCTTCTGTATGTACTCGAGATCCGGAGTCACTTGACCCTTGTCTTAGGCAGATGGAACAGTTCCTGGATTTCCCGCATCTGCGCGTCGCTCATTCCTTCCGGGGGCGTGCCCATCTGGCAGGCTGCCTTGTATATGCAGGCGGCTTTGTTGAGCACGTCGGTCTGGTCGAACGCATCCATCATATCGGTGCCGACGGCCACGGTGCCGTGTTTTTCCCAGAGCACCACGTCGTAGCGGCTTATTTCTTTCAGGGTGGCGTCCGCAAGCTCCTGCGTGCCGGGGTTGGCAAACGGGATGAAGCCAAGGCCCAGCGGCGCGAATGCGAGTGTCTCAGGAATCATCGACCAGAGCGTTCGGGTGAGCTCCTCCGATGAGCAGAAACGGCGGATGTGCGAGAGGGCTACCAACTCGATCGGGTGTGTGTGCAGGGTAGCTTTGTAGCTGCTGCCGCTGCCTTTGAGGTAGTTCTGCAGGCCGAGGTGCGAGGGGAGTTCGGAGGTCGGCATCACGGGTGCGTCGGCCACCATCTCGTAGTGCGCGCAGTCGGGGGTGATGCGTATGATGCAGCCGCCCGCCATCGGGTCGCGCGCGAGGTCACGCATCCTGCGCCCCGTGCCCTTGACATAGAACCACCGGCCTTTCAGATGCGGCAGCACACTGCCAATCGGGATTGCGGCGGAGGCCGCTGCTTTCGGCGCGCCTGCTGCCTTGGGGACCGCTGCTGATGCCGCCGATTCGGCGTCTTCTGCCGCTGCTGCCGGGGTGCCTACTGCTTCCGGGGCGCTTGCTGCTGCGGGGTCCGCTGCGCCGAGTGTCGCTGCTGTTGCGGGGGCCGCCTCTTCGGCGTCTCCTGCCGCTGCGCCAGGGATGCTCAGAGCCGGCAGCGCGCGCATTTCGTCATCCACCAGATCTGTGATATCGTAAGTGAGATTGCCGCCGTTGCGCTCAGCCCATCCCTTTTCCCAAAGGTAGCCCGCCACCTCTGCGCACTGACCTATAACTGCAGCCAGCTTCGGCCGGCCGTTAAGCACTGATTTCATTTCCTTTTAATTATACGAAGACCTTTCCACAAAGTTAAAAAAGTTTTTTCAAGAGCCTACATTTTGCCGTCCAATTACAAAATTAAGTCCGGCCCAGCGCACTCTCCCTCCGGGCCTCATCCTTCGCTCTGGGCCTCATCCTCCGCTCCACCTCTCCGTTCCGATGGCGCAACTTTGCTCTCCCCGTTCTTCACTAGATGCCTTCTCTGCAATATGCGGCTCCTCCGTTCCGTATTTGTCCCAAAGCGCACCTTCCTTGTCCTTGAAATCCCGCATTTTCACGGACAAAGTACAGTTTCCTGCGGCAGTTGTCCTTGAAACCCCGCGTTTTTACGGACAGAGTGTAGTTTCCTGCGGCAGTTGTCCTTGAAATCCCGCATTTTTACGGACAGAGTGTAGTTTCCTGCGGCAGTTGTCCTTGAAACTCCGCGTTTTTACGGACAGAGTGAAGTTTCCTGCGGCAGTTGTCCTTGAAATCCCGCATTTTCAAGGACAAATCATCATTGAGCTGTGGGGAAGAGTTCGTTCAGCAGGGGCTTGTCCAATTTGAGTATTCGGAAAATCTGTGCATTGTTGGCCTTATAGTCAAAATGAATCTTTCTCGCCAGCTCCACTTTTTGTTCCGGTAGCAGTTCCTTGAGGCTGGCCTTTTGGAAAGATTTTTGCGCCAGCGCTACCGTGGCGGAGTACATTTCATCGTCGGTGAGGACTATTCTGTCTCCATAAACCGCACCGAATTCCGCATAAGATTCTCTGTTTTTGGTC
>ONLD01000046.1 GCA_900318565.1 uncultured Bacteroidales bacterium | reverse complement strand
TACCGTCTCGGGTTGAAGGGCATAGAGATGAAGTTCGACCTTCCGCACATCATCCGCAGCGCCAAATACACGAAAAATGCCGTGGATATGGGCGTTGAAGACGTGTTTGCCGCAATACGCTATATCGCAGACCACAGAGACTCCGTCGGGCTGGACCCCGACAACATCGTGATTGCCGGCAGTTCGGCCGGAGCTATGATTTCCCTGAGCGCTATGCTGGAGTCCTGCTCCCCTACCGAACGCACTCTGATTCTCCCCGAGGGCTTCCGCTTCAAGGGCCTGATGTCTTTCGCCGGTGCTGTTATGTCCGACAGCGGCCTGCCGAAGTACCGGAGCGAGCCCGCCCCGCAGCTTCTTTTCCACGGCACGGAAGACGGCGCGGTGGCATACGAAAAGATAGCGTTCGGGCGTTTCGGATTCTACGGCAGCAGCTCGCTTGTGAGGCAGGTCTTCTCAAAGAAGGGCTACCCTTATGAAATCTACCGCTACGTAGGCCACACCCACGATATGGCAGCCAACTTTATCGCCACCTGGCACATACAGCAGATGTTCCTTGAGACCGCCGTGGTACAAGGCGTACGCCGCACCATTGACGCGACCATCGACGACCCCTCCGTGCCGGCCTGGGAAAGCGTCGACAGGAAAAAAATCTACAACAGTAAGAAATGAGAAGAATAATCTGCGCGGCAGTTCTCGCTGCGGTCTTGGCAAGCGCCTGCACTAACCCTCAGCCCGCAACCCGCTGGAGCGAGGAAAAGGCTACAAGGTGGTATGCGCAGCAGCCCTGGCTCTCGGGCTGCAACTACATACCCTCCAACGCTATCAACCAGATTGAGATGTGGAGCAAGGACAGCTGGTCCCCCGAGCTCATAGAGACCGAGTTGGGCTGGGCGGAAGAGCTGGGCTTCAACACGATGCGCGTATTCTTAAGCAGCGTGGTTTACCGGCACGACCCGTCAGGCTTCAAAGCCAGGATGGACGAGTTCCTGCGCATTTGCGACAGGCACGACATAATGCCCCTCTTCGTATTCTTCGACGACTGCTGGAATCCCGAATCTGAATACGGCCCCCAGCCAGAGCCCAAGAGCGGAATCCATAATTCCGGCTGGGTGCAGGACCCCTCGAAGTCCCGCAAGGCCGATACGCTCAAGACCTTCCCCGAACTGGAGAAATATGTCAAGGACGTGCTCGGCACTTTCGGCCGCGACAACCGCATCCTCCTTTGGGACCTCTACAACGAACCCGGCAACAGCGGCTGGGGCGAGCAGAGCCTGCCCCTCCTGAAGAATGTCTTCAAGTGGGCAAGGGAAGCAGCTCCAAGCCAGCCTGTTACCGTCGGCGTATGGACACCGTCCCTTCCGACGCTGAACGCCTTCCAGTTGGAGAATTCGGATGTCATTTCCTTCCACGACTACGGCACCCCCGAAAAGATAAATTCCACGATTGACACCCTCGCAGTCAAGGGCCGCCCGCTCATCTGCACGGAATATATGGCCCGCACCCGCGGCAGCCTCTTCACCAACGTGATGCCTATTCTGAAGGAACGCGGAGTCGCGGCGATCAACTGGGGTTTCGTGTCGGGCAAGACCAATACAATCTTCGCCTGGGACACTCCCCTGCCTGATTGCAAGGAGCCCGAGGTGTGGTTCCACGACATTTTCCGCACCGACCACAGTCCATACAGCGAGAAAGAGATAGAAGTGATCAAGCGACTCAACGATGCCATCGTTCCTGCAAATTGACAACATATCCAAATCCTATGGCACCAAGGTCCTTTTCGACCGCATAGGATTCAATATCAACGAAGGAGACAAGATAGCCCTCGTGGCCCCCAACGGCACCGGCAAGACTTCCCTGCTGCGCATTCTCGCCGGCAAGGACAAGTCCGATTCCGGCGGCAAGATTACTTTCCTGAAAGACATAAGGATAGCTTTCCTTGAGCAGGAATACGACTTCGATCCCGGCCTGACCATTGAGCAGCAGCTCACATCGCCCGACTTCGAAGAGCAGCTGAGGGTGCGCCGCATCCTGGACGAACTCGGACTGCAGCCGGGCCAGAAAATGGGCGAGCTTTCCGGAGGAGAGGTAAAGCGCGTGGCTATTGCCGGGATGCTTGCAAAAGAGGCCGAATTCCTGATAATGGACGAGCCCACCAACCATCTGGACCTCGATGCCATCGAGTACCTGGAAAACGCCCTCAAACGCTCCCGCTGCACTTTGTTTATGGTCTCCCACGACCGCTACTTCCTCGACCGGGTGTGCAACACGATAATGGAGATGGACCACGGCGCCATCTACATCTACCGGGGCGACTATGAGAATTTCCTGGAAAAGCGCGACGAACGCATCAGCAACTACAACGCCGAGACCACTCGCGTGCGCAATATCCTGCGGCGCGAACTGGAATGGATACACGCAACCCCGTGCGCGCGCTCAGGCAAAGCCAAGTACCGCAAGCAGGCGTTTCTCGAGCTCAAGGACAGGGCTGAGGCAGGCTACTCCACTTCAAGCATCACCCTCGAGGGCATAGCATCCGGAGGCTACCTCGGCAAGCAGGTCATCGACTGCAAGGACCTGAACTTCTCCTGGGAAGGAAAACCTATAGTCAAAGATTTCAGTTACAATTTCCAGCGTTACGAGCGCGTGGGAATCGTGGGCGGCAACGGAATCGGCAAGAGCACCTTCCTTAACCTGCTCGCGCTCAGCGACAACCCGGCCGTCAAGCGAGGCGAATCCGTGCGCATCGGCTACTATCGCCAGGAAGGGCTCACGCTGCCCGACGGCGACACCGTGCTGGAGACCGTCCAGAACACGCACCTGCTCGAAAAGTTCCTATTCCCGCACGAGATGTGGTCCAGCCGCATCGGGCGCCTTTCCGGAGGCGAAAAGAGGCGTCTCTACCTGCTTACCGTGCTAATGCAGGAGCCCAACGTGCTGATACTCGACGAGCCCACAAACGACCTGGACATAGTGACCCTGAACATCCTGGAAGAGTATCTGCTCGACTTCAAGGGCACGCTTCTCATCGTGACGCACGACCGCCACTTCCTCGACCGCCTGGTGGACCATTTGTTCATCTTCTGCGGCGACGGAGTCATCAAGGACTTCATCGGCGGATACACCGAGTATCGCAGCTTCATTGAAGACAGGCGACGGGAAGATCGCAAGGAAAAGCTTCAGGAAGCGCCAAAAGCGGAGCGCCCGAAGCCGCAGGGCCCGCGGAAGCTAAGCTGGAAGGAGAAGAAAGAGATGGAGCAGCTGGAAGCCGACCTGGAGAGCCTCGGCAAGGAGCAGAAAGAAATAGAGGCCCAGCTCGAAAGCGGCTCGCTCGACTACCAGCACATAACGGAAATCTCCTCCCGCTATCAGGCCCTGAAGGCCGAGATAGACGAGAAGGAGACCCGATGGCTGGAGCTCAGCGAGGTCTGACCCCGCCGCTTACTTACCGAATATTTCAGACCAGGAACTCACTCCGATTACACTCAGGTATGGAGCGAATACGCTCTCTTCGCTGCCGGTGCCTGCGGCCTGCCACACATACCAGGAAGGCTTGCATCCTCCCGGCATTTCGGAATCGTCAGGGAATCGGCGCATGCCTATGCGAAGGCCGCCTTCGGCCCTGTTGTCCTGCCAGTTGTGCCATTGGATGGCATCGATTCCTTCGAGCGCACTGACCTTCTTCCAGACCCAGGCGGCGCCGGCGGCCTGCTTCGAAAGGTCTTCTTCGCTGTACGAAGGAGAATTGGTCCCGTTTTCGGACAGGAACAGAAGGCGTTTCTTGCCGCCCTTGTAAAAATGCGAAGCGGAAGCCACCCAGTCGCTGACCACTTCGAGATTCTTGAAGGTGCAGAAGTCGGACGCATCGGAATAAGTTGCACGGGTGTCGTCCTTCCAGAACTCAGGCTTTGAAAGCACCTGAGGATAAGGGTGATATGCCACGCCCCACCAGAAATCCCCTTCCGCGGCGCTGTACTTGCAGAGGTCTTCGAGCAGGCTCCTGGAAGAGTACTGTCCTTCAGCCTTGGCCCAGCTATGGGTCAGGGAAATCATCACGGATGCGTTGGGGTCGTACTTGTGCGCGATATTGTGGCAGATACGCATAGAACGCTCGTAGCTGTCGATATAGCGCCATTCGGGCTGGTCACCCATATTGGTCCACTCCTTCTGGAAATCGACCTCGTTGTGCATAATCCAATGGTGGATGCGGCCGTAGGTGTCGGTAGAATAACGGCTGGCCAGATAATCCAGGGCGGCGGCATAGACATTGACGGCTGCCGCTTCAGTCAGATTGGGCATACTGTAATTGCCGCCGTCATTCTCGGGATGCTTAAGCAGCGGAGTGGCCTTGGAGTTGGTGTCGCTCTGGCGGTTGAGAATGATGGCCGACACCACGATACCGCGCTTGCTGCACTCGGTCATAATCTTGTCCAGCGAGTTCGTGTAGCCCTTGTCCATATAGTAGGTCACGCCGCCGTATTTGTACTCGACACTATAATTACCGCTGCGCACGGTATTGACGACGGAATTGAGGACTATATTCACTGTCACGCTGCCAATTCCCAGCTGATCAAGGTCTGAAACATATTTGTTAACCACGAAGCCGCCCAATCCTTTCTTGTTTTTCAGCGTCGGAGCGGCAGCCGTGCGCACGGGATGAATCTCATCTGCGTAGCGGGCGTGTGAGCAGAGGCTCCAGTTGGAGCCTTCCTGCTTGACCACTGCGAAACGGGACAGGATGCGGTCGTAGGCGGACAGGCCGTCGCGGCTTGCGGTGCGAGGGAAGGTGACGGTAAAGCTGCCCGAGCTGACCGGTACGGTCTGCGTGAAAGCACTCAGCTCAGTGATGCTCTCCCAAGGAGCCACGTCGGCCACATAGTAGCCCGAGCCGCCGTCCGTACGGCCCTTGACCGTGATTTCAGAAGCGCCCACGGCCACCGAACTGATGCTGCAAGGGTAACTCTTGCTGAGGTAAGCGGCTATGCGGCTGGCCTCGGCTTCCTTGCCCTGGGCTTTCCTCAGCTCGGCCTCGTATGCTTTCTGTTCCTCTTCGTTCATCTCGCGTATCTGGAAACTGCGTATCGTGATTTTTACATTTTTACGGTTGCCGAAGTCAAGACGCAGGTTGTCCCCCGCCTTCCCCCAGGAATAAGCGATCCTGTCGGAAGCTATCGAGAAGCTGTATGTCTTCCAGACGGTTCCGGAAGAGGACGGGATGGCGCCGAAATGGCGCGAACGGTTTTCCGCAATCGCCTTGCCGTAGAACACCTGCAGGTCATCCACGCCTGCACCGCACTGATATTCGAAAGATATGACCCTGTGCTCCTCCTCGAGGTCTTTCTCGAGGGCGGCCACGTAGATGAACGGATCGGTCCCGGTCGTGGTCAGGACGAAGGTGCCGGCAGTATCGCCGGCTGCCAAATCAATCTGGTTCTTGCCCTTCTCCACGAAAGACAGGGACACAGGATCGACGTGTTTGACGGGTTCAGGCTCGGGTTCGGGCTCAGGTTCAGGTTCGGGCTCCGGCTGGGGCTTTTCAGTTGGCTCGTCGCCCGGTTTCTCTACTTCGGCCGGCTGGCAAGCGAAAAACAAGGCGGGCAAAAGGCAAAGGATAATCAGTCGTCTAAGTGTCATATTAATGCTGGTTTTAGGCAAATATAATCAAATCGGATAAATATCCGCACCCGTGAAGGCAAACAAGTCGGAGGGAGCTATCTTGAACTGAAGCCCCCGCACACCTGCGCTTATATAGATATAGTCATAAAGCAGGGCGGACTCGTGGATAAAGGTCGGAAACTGCTTCTTCATCCCTATGGGCGAGCATCCTCCGCGTATGTAGCCGGTCGTAGGCAGCAGCTCTTTCAGGTGCAGCATCTCGCAGCTCTTGTTGCCGGAAATCTTAGCCGCCACTTTGAGGTCCACTTCGAAATCCCCGGGAATCACGCAGACGAATATGCCGTTTTTATCCCCCCTGAGCACGAGCGTCTTGAACACCCGGTCTATATCCTCGCCCAGGTGAGCCGCCACGCTCTGCGCGGACAGGTCCTCCTCCGAATACTCGTAGGGTATAAGCTCGTAAGCTATTCCGGCCGCATCCAGCAGCCTTGCAGCATTGGTCTTTGTCACTCTGCAGCAGTTAAATCGGTCCGGCAGTACTACAGGCTTGTCGTCGTATTTCCCGAAGAAATGCGGGTCATCGTAGCCGAACGTATATTCTCGATCGTGACGGCGGGCTCACCTGCAAAGAACAGCGTGGAGCCGCCGTTGAGATTCACCCGAAGCGTCTTATAAGCTGCTTCGCTGAGCCTGCAGACGCTGGACATAGACACGACGGCATCGGGCACCTCGAAAGCCGAAGCGTCAACTTCGGAGGTGCCGTTGATATTGAACACGGCCTTGTCGCCGCTGCCGCTGACGGACATATAGCAATTGCCCTTGGTCTGGATGTCAAGGGTCTGCGTAGTGCAGCGCGCCTCGACCTTGGAAGTGCCCTGAAGCGTATAGCGGGACAGCGTGGACTCCCGCTCCACAATACGCAGGCTCGAGGAATTCGACATATCCACAATGCACTCTCCTCCGGTGAACATAAAGTCTCCGGTGGCCTTGTTCTGCATCTTTATCTTGAGAGATAGCGAACTGAGTGTCAGCGTTTTCACCTGCGAATTGCCAGAGAGCACGAAGCTCACCCGCGACTTGTCGAAGAGGTCTTCCGTGTCGTGCAGCACTGCCTTGTCTTTCAGCTCGACGCTTTGCAGCAGGTCGGGCACGTAGATCACGGCGGAGAACACCGGATCCGCAGTCCCCTTCGAACGGAACTGGCGCTTGACCTCCGAGGGCACCTTGCGCTCATCCAGCGAAACTTCCAGCACAGACCCGTTGACGGCGCATACTACATAGTCGATATAGGCCTCCTCCACGGAGAGGAGCGCCCTGTATTCAGATCCCCTTACCAGGCTCACGTCGAACTTGTCGGATACGCTGATTCCCGAGAAGGGGGCCAGGTTGCGGCTGTACTGCTTGGTTGCGGCCGAAGCCGTCAGGCCCAGCAGAATACAGCAGAAAGCAGAGAATACCAACTTTTTCATAATACTATTCAATAAGCGAGCCCCACTCGTCGGTCTTGGCATCCAGGTCGCGTTTGCGCTCAAGATACTCCCGCGTGAGCTCCATTATGTCCACTTCGGGCCCCGGCGCGCTCAAAACCTTTTCGATTTCAGACATCCGGGCTTCAAGTTTTTCAATCTCGCACTCAAGATAAGAAATTCTGTTCTTTTTCTTGCGGTCAAGCTTGCTTTTTTCTTTCATCTCCAGCCTGGCGGCTTCGTTTTTCGAGGCCTCGGGCTTGCAGACCGCCTCCTTGCGCTCTATCTCCCGGAGGTTTTCCAGGCGGCGGCGCGAAAGGAAATCTTGTATGCCTCCGAGATGCTCCTTGACGGCTCCGTCCCTGAATTCATATATCTTGTCCACGAGGGAGTCGAGGAAGTCTCTGTCGTGACTTACAACAATGAGCGTGCCATCATAGTTCTGCAGGGCCTGCTTAAGGATATCTTTTGACTTGATATCCATATGGTTAGTAGGCTCGTCGAGCAGCAGCACGTTGTGGCTCTGGAGCATCAGCTTGGCCATTCCGAGACGCGCCCTCTCGCCTCCGGACAGCACGCCGACCCGCTTGTCGATGTCTTCTCCGCGGAAGAGGAACTGGGCGAGTATGTCACGCAGCTTGGTACGTATATCGCCCACGGCGATGCGGTCAAGGGTGCCGTACACGGTCTCCGTCTTGTCAAGCTCATCTTCCTGGTTCTGGGCGAAATAGCCCAAATCCACATTGTGGCCCAGCCGCGACTCGCCGCCGATGGGATCGAGCTTGCCGGCGATTATGCGCATAAGGGTCGTCTTGCCTTCTCCGTTGCGGCCCACCAGAGCCACTTTCTCCCCTCGCTTTATTTCAATGTCGGCATTCGTGAACACCACCTTGCCGGGATAGCCGGCGCAGAGCCCCGTAGCCTTATATACCACGTCTCCTGTGCGGGTCGAAGGCGGGAACTTCACCGTAAGGCGCACGTTGTCAGTCTCGTCTATCTCCACCCTCTCCAGCTTTTCGAGCGCCTTGATGCGGGACTGCACCTGGTTGGACTTCGTGGGCTTGTAGCGGAAGGCCTGGATGAACTCCTCGGTCTTCTGTATCATCCGCTGCTGGTTTTCGTACGCTGCCGTCTGCTGCGTGATTCGCTCGGCCCGAAGTTCCAGGTATTTGCTGTACGGAACTTTATAGTCGTGGACGTGGCCGAGCAGTATCTCCACAGTGCGGTTGGTCACATTGTCGAGGAACTTGCGGTCGTGCGATACCAGAAGCAGGCTGCAGCGCCGTCCCTTCAGATAATCCTCAAGCCACTCGATGGATTCTATGTCAAGGTGGTTGGTCGGCTCGTCAAGCATAAGCAGGTCGGGCTGCCGGAGCAGAATCTTCGCAAGTTCTATGCGCATATTCCATCCCTGGCTGAAGGTGCTGGTCTCACGGCCCAGCTCGTCGTCCTTGAAACCGAGTCCGAGGAGAGTCTTGCGCGCCTGCACCTCCGGCGGCTCGCTGTGGGCTATGGAAAGGCGGTCGTTGAGCTCGGAGAGGCGCTCGATTATCGACGCGTATTCCGGTGATTCATAATCGGTTCTCTCGCCAAGCTGAAGGGTCAGCGTCTCGATTTCCTTCTCGAGTCCGGAAGTCTCGCTGAACACGGTCATAGCCTCCTCCAGCACGCTGCGGCCCTTGTTGTGGTCCATTATCTGGGGGAGGTAGCCTATGGTTATGCCGGAAGGCTTGTCGATGTGGCCGGATGTGGGATTCTGGATTCCGGCTATGAGTTTCATAACGGTCGACTTCCCTGCTCCGTTGCGTCCCACGAGTCCTATTTTGTCGGTCTCGCTGATGTGGAAATTAATCTTGTCCAGCAGCACGAAGCCGCCGTACGCCACGGTCACGTCGTCAATCGATATCATAGTTCTTGGGGCACATCAGGATGGAAAGTTCATACAGCAGATAGAGCGGAGCCGCCACAACCATCATTGACAGCGGATCAGCTGGAGTCACTATCGCGGCCACTATCAGCACCGCCACGATTGCGTAGCGGCGGCCTTTCTTCAGCATACCGCGGTCTAGCACGCCTATTCGCGAAAGGGCCCAGATCACGGTCGGGAACTCGAATGCGATGCCGACCATCAGGACCGTCGAAGTGAACATCGACATATAGGAACCGATGGTAATGGAGTTCGTGACCATCGAGCTGACCGAATAGTTCATAAAGAACTGCACGCAGGCGGGCAGCACGAGGAAATAGCCGGCGGCGACGCCCAGATAGAAGAAGCCGGTGGCCATCAGGAACGCGCCTCCCACGGCCTTGCGCTCTTTTTCATAAAGGGCGGGAGCTATGAAGCGCCACAGCTCCCAGACAATATATGGAAATGCGAGAATCAGCGCAGCACCGAAGGCTGCGGACAGGTGGACGAAAAACTGCGCGGCCACCTCCACGTTTATCATCTCCAGGGAGAAATTCCACCCCAGAATCTTGTAGATGACAAAATCAGGGGACGCCGGGCGCAGTACCACCCAGAACAGCGGCTTCTTGAAAATGAAGCCCAGCACGGCAAACAGGCACAAAACAAGGATTGAGCGGAACAGTGTCCCCCTCAATTCCTCAAGATGGTCCCAGAAGGACATCTCCTTGTCGCCCGTCTGCCCCACTCTACTCCTTGGGGGCCGATTCGCCGTCTTTCTTCGCGGGGGTCTTGTCGATTTCTTTGATCTGGTCGTCGATATCGTTGATACCCTCCTTGAAACTCTTCACACCTTTACCAAGTCCCTTCATCAGTTCGGGAATCTTCTTGCCGCCGAAAAGGAGAAGGATGACAAGGGCGATAATGACTATCTGCCAAGGGCCTATAACCCCGAGTGGATATACTAACATACTATAAATAAATTAGTTCAAACTTTTCAATGATGCTTCCAAAGCCTCGATTCTGGACAGGGCGTCGGCTTCCTTCTTGCGCTCTGTATCGACCACGGCCTGCGGCGCGCGGCTGACGAAACTCTCGTTGGAAAGCTTGGCGCGCACGCCTGCGAGGAACTTGCGCTGATGCTCCAGTTCGGCAAGTATCTTATCCTTCTCTGCGGAAGTGTCCACGAGCCCCTCGAAAGGCACACTGCATTTGACAGTGCCCACGATGAAACTCACGGCGGCGCCGTCGGCCTTCTCCACAAACTCGGAAATACCTGCAGCCTTGGCGATTACTGGGTAGAATTCTTCCGAAAGCCCGCCCTCGACGCAGAGCTTCAGAGGCTCCTTGGGAGCAATCTGCTTCTGGGCGCGGATGCCGCGGACGCCGGTAATGATCTGGCGGGCCTGCTCGAATCCGGCGAGGAAAGCCTCATTGTAGGGGCCTGCCACCGGGGTGCGCTCATACATAATGGTCTCGCCCTGGCGGCGGTCAGCAATAGCGTGCCAGATTTCCTCGGTGATGAAGGGCATCACCGGGTGGATGAGCTTGAGGAGCTTGTCGAAGAAGCCTACCGTAGCTTCGTAGGTGTAGTTGTCGATGGCTTCGCCGTAAGCGGGCTTCACGAGCTCGAGGTACCAGCTGCAATAGTCGTCCCAGAAGAGTTTGTAGATAGCCATAAGCGCATCGCCGATACGGAACTTGCGGTAGTTGTCTTCAACGGCCTCGATGGTCTTCGAGAGCAGGTTGTCGAACCACTTCACCGCCACGCGGGAGGATTCGCTCTGGCGGCCGCTTTCGGCGACTCTCCAGCCGCTGACAAGGCGCCAGGAATTCCAAATCTTGCCGCAGAAATTGCGTCCCTGCTCTATCTGGGACTCATCATAGAGGATGTCGTTGCCGGCGGAAGAGCAAAGGAGCATACCGAGACGCACCGAGTCGGCGCCGTATTTCTCTATGAGCACGAGAGGGTCGGGGCTGTTGCCCAGGGTCTTGCTCATCTTGCGGCCTATCTTGTCGCGCACGATGCCGGTGAAATATACATTGCGGAAAGGCACGTCCTTCATAAACTCGCCGCCCGCCATAACCATCCTGGCCACCCAGAAGAATATGATGTCCGGGCCGGTCACGAGGTCGGAGGTGGGATAATAATAACTCAGGTCCCTGTTGGGCTTGTGCTCCGGATGGCCGGGGCGCTTGGCGTCGAACACGCTGATGGGCCAGAGCCAGCTGCTGAACCAGGTGTCGAGCACGTCCTCGTCCTGCTTCAGGTCCTCGGGCTTGATGTCGGGATTTATCGCGCGGGCGGCCTTCAGGGCCTGCTCGGCCGTCTCTTCGACTACTATCTGTCCGTCGGGAAGGTACCAGGCGGGGATGCGCTGGCCCCACCACAGCTGGCGGGAGATGCACCAGTCGTGCGCGTTCTCCATCCAGTGGCGGTACACGTTGCGGTATTTGTCGGGGATGAGCTTGATCTTGCCGGATTCGACCGACTCGAGGGCGGCCTTCGCGAGGTCTTCAAGCTTGAGGAACCACTGCTTGCTGAGCTTCGGCTCGATGACTGCGTCCGTGCGCTCGCTGTAGCCGACCGGAGAGGTATAGGCCTCGACCTTGACGAGGTTGCCGGCATCCTCGAGCAGCTTGACTATGTTTTTACGGGCCTCGAAACGGTCCTGTCCCACGAGTATCTGGGCCTTTTCGTTGAGGCGGCCGTCGTCGTCCAGGATTTCGAGAATAGGCAGGTTGTGGCGCTGCCCGATTTCGTAGTCGTGGGCGTCGTGGGCCGGGGTCACCTTAAGGCAGCCGGTACCGAAGTCCATCTCCACGTAGTCGTCCTCGATGACGGGTATCTCCCTGCCGATCAGCGGGATAAGCACCTTCTTGCCGCGCAGCTTGTGGTAGCGCTCGTCGGCGGGGTTGACGCAGATGGCGGCATCCGCCATAATGGTCTCGGGGCGGGTGGTCGCAATCACGAGGTAGTCGTCGGTCGGATTGCCCTTGCCGTCGGAAATATAGTAGCGGAGATGATAGAAATGGCTCTGGGTGTCGCGGTGGATGACTTCATCGTCGGAGATTGCCGTATGGGCCACGGGGTCCCAGTTGACCATACGGTAGCCGTGGTAGATCAGGCCCTTCTTGTAGAAATACACGAAAGTCGCGAGCACGGCGGCGCTCAGGTCGGGCTCCATCGTGAACTTGGTCCTGTCCCAGTCGCAGGAAGCGCCGAGCTTGCGGAGCTGCTGGAGGATGATGCCTCCGTGCTCTTCCTTCCACTCCCAGGCGTATTTGAGGAATTCCTCACGGGTAAGGTCTTCCTTCTTGATGCCTTTCTGCGCGAGACGGGCCACGACCTTGCTCTCGGTCGCGATGCTGGCGTGGTCGGTGCCGGGCACCCAGCAGGCGTTTTTGCCGTCCATACGGGCCTTGCGTATCAGCACGTCGTTGAGCGTGTTGTTGAGCACGTGCCCCATATGCAGGATACCCGTCACGTTGGGCGGGGGTATGACTATAGTGTAGGGCTCCCGGGAATCGGGCTCCGAGTGAAAGCATCTGTTCTTCAGCCAAAAGGCGTACCACTTATCTTCGACTTCCGAAGGATTGTATTTTGCATTAAGTTCCATAGTTTGCAAAGATAACATTTTTACACTAATTTTGTCGGAGAAACCAGTGAAATTTTATGGAAGAAAATAAGCAGCAACTTCAGCTCGAACTGAAGCCCGAGATTGCAAAGGGCAATTACTCCAATCTGGCCATCATAAGCCACTCCCACAGCGAATTCGTCATCGACTTTGCGACTATGCTCCCCGGCCTCGCAAAGCCCGAAATCAGCAACCGCATCCTGATGACTCCGGAGCACGCCAAGCGCCTGCTCAACGCGCTCGTGGACAATATCGGAAAATACGAGTCCCAGTTCGGCCAGATCGAACTTCCCGGCTCCCCGAAGGCCACTTTCAACCTCGCCGACTTCAATCCTAATGGAGCCAAATCTTAGCGCGGTCCGGGCATTCGTGCTCGACATCGACGGCGTGATGACGGACGGCAGCGTGCTTTGCGACAGTTCTGCCGAGCCCCTTCGCATATTCAACGAGAAGGACGGGCACGGACTCAGGATGGCCGCGCTCAACGGCTACATCCTCGGAGTCATCACGGGAGGCCATACAGAAGCCGTGCGCAAGCGTATGACGGCATACGGCGTGCCCTATGAGAACGTGTATCTCAAAGCCCGCAATAAGAAAAGGATTCTTGCCGAATTCTGCGAGCGTTTCGGGCTCCGACCTGAAGAAGTACTTTATATGGGCGACGACATACCCGACATCCCCGCCCTGAAGTTTGCGGGGGTGGGAGCCGTACCTTCCGACGCCGTAGAGGAAGCCAAGGATGCGGCCGACATCGTCTCCCCTTTCGGCGGCGGCCGCGGCTTCGTGCGCTGGATGCTCGAAAAGGTGATGAAGGCCCAGGGCAAGTGGGTGTTTGACGTGGACAAGTATGAAAAAATGTTCTAAGAAGATAATCCTCGGCAGCGGCTCCCCCAGAAGGCGCGAGCTGCTTGCGGGTTTAGACGTGGAATTCACCGTAGATACCGGCAACACTTTCGAGGAGTCCGTGCCCGAAGGCGCCGCTCCGGAAGAAGTGCCCCTGCTTATGTCGCAGGGCAAATCGCACGGTTTCCACAGACCCTTGGAAGAGGACGAGTTGCTGATTACATCAGATACCGTGGTCGTCGTGGATTCCCGCGTGCTCGGCAAGCCGCACGGACGCGACGAAGCCGTGGCGATGCTGCGGGAGCTTTCCGGCAGAGCCCACAAGGTCGTCTCCGCCGTAACGTTCCGCACTGCCTCCCGCGAAAAGAGCGTTACGGACGAGACCGTGGTGCACGTCGCCCCGCTCGACGACGATGAAATCGCTTACTATATAGACACTTACCGTCCTTTCGACAAGGCCGGCGGCTACGGCATCCAGGAATGGCTGGGCTACGCCGCGATGGGCCATATCGAAGGTTCGTTCTACAATGTGATGGGATTCCCGGTGCACCGGGTGTGGGAACTGCTTCAGGAGTTCGCCTGATGGAGCCCCCTCGGCAATTCACCTACCCCTTTTGCTACGTGCCGCACCCGCTCGTCGTGGATGCGGCGCGGGTGCTTATAGGGAGGCTGGATTCAGAGCCGGCGCTCGGTGCCCTGTTCGAAGAGGGCAAGATGATGGGAGTGCTGCTCACGGACCGCGGCCCCCTGTACGCCTTCAGCGGCCTTGCCGGCGGGCATTCAGTGGTCGAAGGGTTCGTCCCCCCGGTCTATGACCTGACGCAAGGCTACTTCAAGCAGCGCGAAGCCCAGATTTCAGCGATGCCGCCCGGCCCCGAAAAGTCGAAAGCCTCCGCAGAGTTGCAGGAATGGATTTTCTCTCAGTACAAGGTGCTTAACGCCAGGGGCGAAGAGCTTTCCGTGCGGGAGATTTTCGCCCTGCGCGGGCTGGTGCCCCCGGGAGGGACCGGAGACTGCGCCGCCCCCAAACTGCTGAACTATGCGTTCAGGCAGGGCCTCCGGCCTCTTGCAATGGGAGAATTCTGGTACGGCAGAAGCCCGCAGCGCGAGGTCCGGCAGCAAGGGCGCTTCTACCCTTCCTGCACCGGCAAATGCGGCCCGCTCCTGAGCTGGATGATGCAGGGACTGGACGTGGAGCCGAATCCGCTGGACTCAGTCGTCGCCTCCCCTACAGAGCCGAAGGTGCTGTACTCCGATGAATGTATTATAGTAGTGGACAAGCCATCCGGGATGCTCTCCGTGCCCGGCAGGATTTCCAGCGTATCGCTGCTGGAATGGCTGCGGGAGCGCTATGGGGAGGCCGTCGAGAGCTGCCACCGGCTGGATATGGACACTTCCGGGATAATGGTCTATGCGCGTTCTCTCGCCTGCAAATCCGCTTTGGAGCAGCAGTTTGCTACGCGCGAGGTCGAGAAGTACTACAGGGCCCGGCTGCAGGGAGGCCCGTGGAACCACGCGCTCAAGGGCACCATCGCCCTGCCCCTGATGCTGGACTACTACGACAGGCCCCGGCAGATGGTCGATGCGGCTTCCGGCAAGCCTGCTGTCACGGAGTACGAAGTACTGGGATTCCTGCCTGACGGAAGTGTTGATGTCATCTTCAAGCCCCTCACAGGCCGCTCGCACCAGATCCGTGTCCACGCCGCCCACGCCCGCGGGCTCGGACACCCCATAGTCGGCGACCGGCTCTACGGCGGCGCGGCACTCGCTGGAGACGGCGAAGCTGCAGGGGGGCAACTGATGCTCCGCGCCTGCAGCCTCTCTTTCCGCCATCCGGCTACCGGGAAATCAATGACCTTCGCTGACGAAGGGGTATAAAAGAAATGAGTTGGTGTCTCACGACAACAACTCATACTAACCACATAATTAATAACACTAAAACTAATAACCAATAGGCTGTGAGGAGAACCCTCATCATTCAACCCGATGCAAAGGTAAGACTTTTATTTTAATTTGCAAAATATTTTTTGAAAAATTTTTAATATTTATTTACTATCGTTGATTTTCAGGCACTTAGGTTTTAACAAAATTTTTCACTAATTCTCTTACGCCCCTTTTCCGGCTTTCGAACTAAAAGATTTTGCAATTAAAAATAAATGACGTATATTTGCAATCCCAATGGTGCGTTGGCCGAGTGGCTAGGCGCAGGTCTGCAAAACCTGTCACAGTGGTTCGATTCCGCTACGCACCTCCGAAAAAGCCCTTACAGATAGCTGTAGGGGCTTTTTCCTTATCCCCCCTGTGACCACTTTTGTCACCGCGCCGTCTGCCACAGACAGGACCGTAATTATGTAATTAAACAGATACAATTGAATTGTATCCATTCCTTCGTAGTTCAGCCGGTCCGATGTGTCTGCAGAAGTATGGATTACCAGGTCTTCACCTGTGTGGAAATATGTAACCGGTATGCCGGCATTGGCGAAGTCATAATAATCACTAAGTCCACCTTCCTGCTCTCTAAGAACTAATTCTTCCCAACTCACGTCGGTGGGCTTGATGTGTACATCATTGTACTGCTTATAGTACAATACGTCATTATTCATACGGCCGACCATATCGAGGTTAATCATTTCAGCCACATCATCTTTGTTTAAAGGTAAATGAGACACGAAGTGCATTGAGCCGAGAAAGCCCTTCTCCTCTCCGCCAAAAGCCACAAAGAGGATACTGTGCCTTGTCTCAATTTGGCTGAGTCTCAGAGCCAGCGCCATCAATACCGCAACCCCTGATGCATTATCGTTCGCGCCTCGCCGGATGTCACCGGTATCCTCGTTTGGCGCACAGGTGTCGTAATGGGCTCCCACAATGATGAACTTGTCTCCAGAGCCTCGTTTCAGACCTACGATATTGGCGGCAGGAATACGTTTCTCAAAGTGCCTGGTGGATACTCTTATTCGCTTTGACTCAGGTGCATTGTAGATGCTGCCTGCGGTCATCCTATCAGCAACGGACTGGGGAATGAATGCAGATAGCATATCATAATCGATGGAAAGCATTGGAATAGGGCGCGGCTTGTATGATCTGTTGCCCTTGGACTTTCTGTGTGAAATCTTTATGCCCGGCGGAAGCACGGATATCATCGCCAAGCCGCTTGCCTGAATCACATCAGACGGTGTTAATACTCGGGCGCCTGTGCCACTATCAGGAGCTTTCTGAAGACAGATTACTACTTTATCACGAAGGAGGCAGCGAAGCGGATCAGGCACGACCCCGGCAACGACAATATATGGGGCCTCAAGACTATCAGCAGCGCTGCGCCCGGAAACATCGAAGTCCTTGCCGAAGACGAATTCTTTTTCTATTCCATCGCCCAGCAATTTCATAGAACCCTCTCCCCAGACGTTTTCGACAATCTCGAACGGCTGCTCGTAACTGGTTAGTCCGTATGAAGCAAAGTGCCGTAGAATGTGCTGACGAACCGTAAGGTCCCCTGTTGAAGATGGATATCTATTACCAACAGAATCTACCAGAAAAGCCACCTCACTATGCATCATTTCAATCTGCCCGCTACATCTTAACGTTGCGGCAGCTAAGAGTAAAGTACTTATTAGTAGATATTTTTGAATACCAATCGCCTTCATTTTATACAAAATTAGTAACATCAAGCATAAAATGCAAATGACTGATGCTTTGCAGTTTACAAGAAATCGTCCCGGCTAAACTAGAGGCCACTGAAAAAGGTTATCCCCAAATAACCTCCTGAGATTTACATATTTGAACGATCCCCTCGAGTTATTGATTCCGATTCCGGATTTTCGATTC
>ONLD01000097.1 GCA_900318565.1 uncultured Bacteroidales bacterium | reverse complement strand
AAAATCTACGGTTCGGAGGCCGCAGGCCGACAGAGGGGATAGCGGCGTAGCCGCGGAAGGGGAACCTTCCCCTTCTCCCTTGGGGGTGCAGGGGGGATAGTAGGTACCTCAACACGGAAAGAGTCAGCCTCGGCTGACTCTTTCCGTGTTGAGGTACCAGGATTCGAACCTGGGCAGACAGAACCAAAATCTGTAGTGCTACCATTACACCATACCTCAATTCCGCCGCAAAGATAGAAAAATATTTTGAGTTCACGGGAAAAAACCGTACTTTTATAGGATAGAATTAAACCTTATCTTAATTATATGGATACAAAAAAAGTAATCGCGCAAGCTCTCGAAGTCTCCGTGGCCACCAAAGCCCTGGAATTCGGAGAGAACATCCTTGACCGCGTGCCCGGTCTGTTCAACAAATTTTTCCCTGGACAGAAAGCCATAGTCTTCGCCGACAAAATCACCTGGAAGGTGGCCGGCGAGAGGGTCTTCTATGAACTGGCCAAAGCCGGCGTGCCCGCCACCACATTCATCATCACCGACGACCGCTTCCACCCCGACTGGAAATATGTCGAGATGGTTGACAAGGTCATCGAAGACGAGAAAGGCATCCTGATTGCCGTGGGCGCAGGCGTCATCAACGACCTCGCCAAGCTCGGCTCCTTCCGCCACAACCAGCAGTACATCTGCGTAGCCACCACCGCCTCCGTGGACGGCTACACATCCTCATCCGCCATCGTCAACGACGAGCGCGGCGCCAAGATAAACATCAAGTCCAACGCCCCCCTCGTGATTGTCGCCGACTCCAAGGTCCTGGGCTCAGCCCCTTGGTTCCTGTCAGCCGCCGGCTATGCCGACCTCGCCGCCAAGGTGACCTCCGGAGCTGAATGGATGATTGCCGACCTCTTCGGCACCGAACCCATAGACCCGCCGAGCTGGCACATCACCCAGGACTCCCTGAAAGATATGCTGGACGACCCTGAAGGGGTGCGCAACGGCAAGCCCGAAGCAATTGAGAAGCTATTCCTCGGCCTCACCCTCGCCGGCATCGGTATGGAAGTCGCCGGCTCCAGCCGCCCCGCTTCCTGCGCCGAGCACCTCTACGGCCACTACTGGGATATGACCCACCACACCAACAACGGCCGCCCCGTGTCGCACGGATTCCAGGTCGCCATCGGCGAGCTGACCCTCTGCGCCTTCTTTGACGCCCTCTTCGAAATGGACCTCAGCAAACTGGACGTCGATAAGTGCGTCGAAGCCTGGCCCAGCCTTGAGGAAGAACAGGAAAGGGCGAAGAAAATCTACGCCGACTTCCCCGTGCCGACTCTCGGCTACGAAGAAATCACCAAGAAATGGCAGCCCAAGGAAGAGGTCCGCGTGCAGCTCCAGAAGGTCAAGGACAACTGGCCCGAGTTCAAGAAGAAACTGCAGGCCCAGGTCTGGAGCTTCGAAAAGATGCGCGATATGTTCCGCAGGGCAGGCGCCCCGACCACTCCCGAGGAAATCGGCGCCACCCGCGAAGATCTCCGCAAGATTACGGATTACGTGCAGCTGATGCGCTGGAGAATCAACCTCCTCGACCTTGCCAAGCGCGGATGCTTCTATGACGAGCTTATGGACAAAGTCTTCGGCAAGGGCGGCGTATGGGAGATAAAGAAATGACAAAGAACCCGATGATGAACCTCATCGCGCTCCGCAGGGAGGGAATACCGGCCGGTATTCCCTCTTATTGCACCGCGAACGAGATAGTTATAGAAGGCGTCCTCGAGCAGGCCAAGCGCTTCGGGGACAGCGTGTTGATTGAAGCCACCTCCAACCAGGTCAACCAGTTCGGCGGCTACACCGGAATGAAGCCGGCCGACTACCGCGACTATGTCTGGCGCATCGCCGACCGCATAGGTTTCGACCGCGCGAAAATCATCCTCGCCGGCGACCACCTCGGCCCCCAGCCTTTCCAGGGACAGCCCGAGGCAGAAGCAATGGCAAACGCCGAAGAGATGGTGCGCCAGTATGCCGCCGCAGGCTACACCAAAATCCACCTGGACACGAGTATGCGCGTGGCCGATGACGACCGCAAAGAGCCGCTCAGCGACTACACCGTCGCATCCCGCGGCGCCCGCCTGATGCACGTAGCCGAGGCCGCCTGGGAGGAGCTGCACCGCAAGGATCCTTCCGCCGTCCACCCGGTCTATATCATAGGCAGCGAAGTGCCCATCCCCGGCGGCGCCCAGGAGAAAGAGGAAATGCAGGTCACCGACCCCGACGCTTTTGCCGCCACAGTCAAGGCCTACAAGGAAGTATTCGCCCGTGAAGGACTTTCCGACAAATGGCAGTATGTCATCGCTGTCGTGGTGCAGCCCGGCGTGGAATTCGGCGACGCGGACGTGCATATGTACGACCGCTCCGACGCCAAGGCCCTCTGCAAGCGTCTCAAGGATTTCCCAGAGCTGATGTTCGAAGGCCATTCCACTGACTATCAGAGTCCTACCGCCTTGAGGCAGATGGTAGAGGATGGCGTGGGCATACTGAAAGTCGGCCCGGCGCTGACCTTCGCCGCCCGCGAGGCCCTCTTCGCCCTGTGCCACATCGAAGCCGAGCTCATCGACGAGCCCGAAAAGCGTTCGCACTACATCGAGGTCGTGGAACAGGTGATGACGGAGAACCCCAAGAACTGGCAGAAGTACTACCACGGCACGCCCAAGGAGCAGGCGCTCAAGAGGGCCTACAGCTACTCCGACCGCAGCCGCTACTATATGGTGGACCCGCGCATCGAAGCCGCGATGGCAAAGCTCTTCAGCAACCTCGAAGGTCGGGACATCCCTATGGGTCTCCTGCACCAGTATATGCCTCTGCAGTACATCGGAGTGCGCGACGGAAGGCTCTCCCTGAGCCCCCGCGCCCTCGTCAAGGACGCCGTGCGCATCATCTGCGAAGACTACAACTACGCCACACGCCCGCACTATATGGCCGCCAGCGTGCTGGTGTAAGGGCGACCGCCAGCGGTGCGTGACAGCAACACGCTAACTATCAACGCAATACGATTTTAGGGGCGCCGGTTTTCCGGCTCACCGGATAATTTCCGTGGGAAAGAGGTCTTTTTTAAGTGTCTGATTCCGTGTAAAGTTATAACTTTGCACACATGAAAAAGACCTCAATT
>ONLD01000098.1 GCA_900318565.1 uncultured Bacteroidales bacterium | reverse complement strand
ATGCTGCGGTAGAAGCCGCGCTCGAAAGTCTTGGAATTCTTGACAAGGTCAGAATGGATGGCGGCCTCCAGCGCGTCGATGTCGGATGCGAGGAGCTTGAAACTCGGCTGGAGACGGTTGAAGTACCAGCTGCGGGAGTCAATGAAGTAGGAGTCGAGCACGTTTTCGAGCTCGAGGGAGGTCAGCACGTAGGCGGAGCAGGAATACACCACGGAATCGGTAAGCGGCTGGATCACATTGGACTCCAGCGAAGTGCGCAGCGAGTCGCAATGCGACAGGAAGTACTCCTGGTCGAACTTCGGAAGCTCCGCCGCCCCTTCTTCACCTATGACCGCAAGTATGTCCAGATTGTATTTATTGCTGATGTCCGCAAGTTTGTGGGCGGTATTCAGACTCGTTATGTCATCGGCTATCAAGTCGGAGACATAACTGCTCATCTTAGCGTACTCGAGCACCGAAATTGTCGCAGAAATCAACAATGTGGCCGCGATTGCGCAAAGACTTAGAGTCAATTTTGCCTTAATCGACAACTTCATTTTAAATTTTTTTACAAAATCTGCACAAATATAGGAATTAATTGGTATTTTTGCATAAGAACCCTCCCGCGATGACAAACTCTTTTCTCAATGACTCGTCAAGCAAGAACGCTTTTATCAAAAGAGCGATTCTGAGACTGTGCATCAGCCACGAAGATTCAAGCATCTCCTATTTCAGCAAGACGCTTGGCATCAGCGTCCCCACTATCACCAAACTCATCGGAGAGCTCATCGACGAAGGGTTCCTGCTTGACGAAGGGAAGATAGGGACTTCCGGAGGGCGGCGCCCCAGCATCTACGGGCTTGACCCGAACGCTGGCTTCTTCGTGGGCATAGACATCGCAAGGCACCATTTCCACATCGCGGTGACCGATTTCAAAGGCAACCTGCTGCACTACATCGAAGACATAGAGTTCGTGCTGGAATCCAACGCCTCTTCATTCCGGGAAATGTGCCGTATGGTCAAGGACCACGTGATCGCAGTCGGCATACCCTGGATCAAGGTGCTCGCGGCCGGAGTGAGCCTGTCGGGGCGGGTAAACCCCGAGCAGGGCTACTCCCTTACCTATTTCGTCAGCGACGACCTGCCCCTGAAGGATCTTTTCCAGCGGGAGCTGAACGTGCCGGTGAGCATAGAGAACGATTCGCGCGCGCTGACCTACGGAGAATATATGTACCTGGGCAAGCAGGCCGACAAGGATATGATCGCCATCAACCTCAGCTGGGGCCTGGGTATGGGTATGATACTCAACGGCCAGCTGTACTACGGCAAGTCCGGATTCTCCGGCGAAATCGGGCACTTTCCCCTGCTGGACAACAACGTAATGTGCCGCTGCGGCAAGATAGGCTGCCTCGAGACGGGAGCCTCGGGATTCGCCCTGCACAGAATGATAGTCGAGAAACTGAAGAGCGGCAGGCGGTCTTCCCTCTCCCGCATCTACAAGGAGCACGGAGACATCGAACTCTCCGAGATACTCCAGGCCGTCCGGGACGGCGACGTGCTGGCGATTGAATGCATAGGGGAAATCGGAGACACTCTCGGCCGCGGTATTTCCGGCATTATCAATGTCTTCAATCCCGGTCTCGTAATCATAGGCGGGCGCCTTATCGTGGGCAAGGACCACCTTGTGCTCCCCATACGCACAGCCGTCAACAAACTCTCGATGGAGCGTGTGGCGTCCGACACAAAAATACGACTTTCGACCCTGGGCCGGAAGGCGATAGTGCTTGGCAACTGCCTGCTCGCAAGGAAGAAGCTGCTCGGAATCTGAAGCCTACTTCAAAAAAGCGAAGAATACAGCCGCGACCATACACAGGAAGGCCACGGCGTGGTTCCAGTGCAGGGGCTGGTTCTTGAACACCAGGGCCACTATTACCGTAAACACGCTCAGGGAGATAACCTCCTGAATCACTTTCAGCTGCACAAGATTGAAGGGTCCGCCGTTGATGTCGGACCCTATTCTGTTGGCAGGCACCATAAAACTGTACTCCAGCAGGGCCACGCCCCAGGATGCGAGTATTATCAGTATCAGAGGCCAGTCTGTCGTGATATGCATCTCGCTCAGCTTCAGCTGGCCATACCACGCGAAGGTCATAAATATATTGGAGATAATCAGGAGGATTATCGTCTGGATTGCCTGATGCATTACCTTCCCTTATACATATCGTCGTAATACTTCTGGTAGTCGCCGGAAGTGACGTTGTCCATCCACTCCTGGTTGTCCAGATACCAGCGCACGGTCTTCTCGATGCCCTCTTCGAACTGGAGAGACGGCTCCCAACCCAGCTCCTTCTGGAGCTTGGTGGAATCGATGGCATAGCGAAGGTCGTGTCCTGCGCGGTCGGTAACATAGGTGATGAGGTCCATATCCTCCCCTTCCCTGCGTCCGAGAAGACGGTCCACGGTATTGATCAGCACCTTGATGATGTCGATGTTCTTCCACTCGTTGAAGCCGCCGATGTTGTAGGTCTCTGCCACCTTGCCGTTGTGGAAAATCGTGTCGATAGCCCGGGCGTGGTCCTCCACGTAGAGCCAGTCGCGCACGTTCTCGCCCTTGCCATATACAGGCAGAGGCTTGCGGTGACGGATATTGTTGATAAACAGCGGGATAAGCTTCTCAGGGAACTGATAGGGGCCGTAGTTGTTGGAGCAGTTCGTCACGATGGTGGGCAGGCCGTAGGTGTCGTGGAAGGCGCGCACGAAATGGTCGCTGCTGGCCTTTGCGGCGCTGTACGGGCTGTGCGGCTGATACTTGAGGTCCTCGGTGAAGAAACTCTCGCCGTAGGCCAGGTGGTGCTTGCCGCTGGAGGCCTTGGTCGTGAACGGAGGCTCGATACCCTCTGGACGGGTCATCTGGAGGGCGCCATAGACTTCATCCGTGGAAATGTGGTAGAATCGCTTCCCCTCGTACTTCTCGGGGAGACTCTCCCAGTAGAGCTTAGCGGCCTGCAGGAGGCTGAGCGTGCCCATCACGTTGGTCTGCGCAAAGGTGAAGGGGTCCTTGATGGAACGGTCCACGTGGGACTCGGCGGCGAGGTGGATGATGCCGTCCACCTTCTCGTCCTGCATAAGCTTAAGTACGCCCTCGAAGTCGCAGATGTCCATCTTG
>ONLD01000099.1 GCA_900318565.1 uncultured Bacteroidales bacterium | reverse complement strand
CAGCTGGAAAGCCGAAGTGCAGGTAAAAATACAATCCAAGTCTTACGGCCTGTCAATCGACATACCATACAATGAGAAAGACGACATAGTATGGCGCGGGCAACTCTCCGCCCGATTCTTCGAGGAAGAGGACGTGGTGGAAGGCCGTTTCGGCGACGTAGTCTGTTCGTTTGAACTTGAATAAAATGTTATAACTATTGATTGAATTTTGTTTTTACGTATGATTGCGTTATCTTTGCCGGCATACAGTTTCAATATGCTTAAAACCGGTAATATAATAAAGATTGGAAACAGCAGGGGGGTTATTATCCCTTCATCGATTCTGAAAACCCTTTCTCTTAAAGAAAAGGATGAGGTGCGTCTTACCATTAAGGATGATGCTCTCGTCGTCAAAAAAATCGAGCCTGTAACAGGCCCTTTTACAGGGGCATTTGCCGAATTGGCTCCTTGGAAGGATGCCTGGGGTGAACGTGATTCGGCTGAGATTGAGGAAGAATTGCGTGCCGGAGGCGGCACACGCGAAATACCTGAAATTTAATGGAGGATGCACAATACTTGCTGGACACTTGCATACTGATTGATGTGTTTGGAGGTCGTCGCGGATATCAGGAGAGGATTGGCAAAACCGGATTCTCACGTTTCGGAACCGCAACGATATGCGTTGCCGAATTGTACGTTGGTGCGTTCAAAAAGCAGGAAGAAGCATTCTTCCGTCAGATTGAATGGGTGATGAACAACTTTGCCTGCTATCCGGCAGATCCGTCGATATGCACTTACGCCCGTCTCAGAGCCGATCTTGAGAATGCAGGAATGCGACTTGCAGATTTTGATTTGCTGATTGCCAGTATTGCCATAGACAATGACATGACCCTTGTCACGCGGAACGCCAGGCACTTTGAGCGAATCCCCGGTCTCAAGCTGGAGGTGTGGGAATAGCAGATTCCTTCAGACCTGCGTCCAGTGTATCCTAACGCCGCTGCGTTCCATGCCGCGGAACCAGGTCATCTGGCGCTTGGCGAACTGGTGGATGGCTGTGGCGAGCTGAGTGCGCATCGAGGCGTAGTCGAGCTGGCCCAGCAGGTATAGCGTAACGAATTTGTACTCAAGGCCATACCCCAGAAGGACCGATGGCTCCACGCCCCTGTCCAGCAGTCCGCGTATTTCATCGATCATGCCCTCCTGCAGGCGGGCGTCGAGCCGGGCGTCGATGCGGGCGTTGCGCACTTCGCGCGAAACCAGCGTCCCGATGAAGAAGGTCTTCGGAACGCTCCCCGTCCCCTCGGGCTGCGGGGGTATAATGGTTGAGTGCGGAGAAGACAGCGGCTTCCGTGTACGGAAGTCGTATCCGGAGGTTACCGCATTGATATACAGTTCCGTACCGCCACAGAGTATGGGCACCGCCCCGCGGGAGCGTATGGCTTCGTAGGCGCGGGCGAAATCTTCCTTGAAACGGAATACGTTGTAGCCGTCGCCCGGTTCTGCGATGTCGATGAGATGATAAGGCACGTCGCCGTATTCTGAGAGGTCCTTCCCGGTCCCGATGTCCATTCCGCGGTACACCTGGCGGGAGTCGGCCGATATGATTTCACCCCCGAGGGCGCGGGCGAGCCCAACCGCGTACCTGGTCTTTCCCGAGGCCGTCGGGCCGAGCACGCATACGAGTTCCGTCTGACCTTCAGACAAGCTGCGACTCAGGGCTTGAAGGTCGATTACTTCTGCCTCGGGAAGTTCGGCAATGAGATTCTTTACTTTTGGCATGTCTCTGACGGCATGTTTTCCGGCTCTTCAAGGGCGTGCCGCAGGAATTCCCGCAGCCTGTCGCCGAAGAGAAGCGGAGCGTTGTTGTTGTGAATTTCGGTATGCTGCTGGCAGCGTTCCATATTGCCCATGAAAGTGTAGTTGAGCGCTATTGCGCCTCCTACGATGCCGCTTATCCAGTATCCTCCAAGCAGGTTTGCGACGGTGAAAGCAGCTGCGGCTGCATTGAGCAGAGCAGACGCGGCACCCTCGCCGTATGCCTCGTTGTAGAAGTGTCCGCATGGCGGCAGGAAACTGAGCACCATTGCGGCCACGCCCTCGCGTACCGGCGGATGCTGCCGGTAAAGGGCGAGCAGTCCGTCCAGATACGGACTTTCACCGTTCCAGCTTATGCAGCGTGCGGCCATCAGTTCCGATTCGTCGTACTTTCCCGCATAAGCGAGCGTGAGAGCGTGCAGAAGCAGTATTTCCTGGCTTGCAGGCTCCACTTCCGGAACCAGCGCCGATGGCTGGGTGAGCGGAACGGATTACCTGAACCGGACCTACACCTACGACTCGGAGGAGAGGATCTCCAGGGTGGTGGAGACGGACAGTCCGCAGAGCTACAGCCTGACGACCGACTATGAATACGACCTCCAGGGGAACGTCACCCGCACCGTGGAGACCTGCGTCAAGGGAGGAGTCACCCTGGCCGTAACCACGGAGTGCGCGTACGACTCCCGAGGCAGGAAGACCTCGGAAACGGTAAAGGTAGGGAACAGCACCGTGTCGTCGGTCTCGCTCTCCTACGACGACCTGGGACGGCTTAACAGTAAGAATTACGGCACCGGGTCCGACAGGATATCCGAGCTCATCGGCTACGACATCCACGGCTGGCCTTCATCGCGCAGCAGCAGCCTGCTCTCGCAGAGTTATGCCTACGAGGATTCGTCTGCCCCGGGCTGGACGGGGAACATTACCCGCCTGTACTGGTGCCACCTTGCAAGTACGGCGGAGGGCACGTCATACCCTTCCAGGGCCGAGACTCTTACCTACGACGCGCTGGGGCGCCTGTCGGGAAGCGCCATGTCCACCGGCGGGCAGAGCTCGGGCAACTCCTGGTCGGAGATGAACATCTCCTACGACCTTGACGGCAACCTGCTCCACCTGGACAGGTACCAGGCCTCCTCCAGCACCCCGGACACGAGCCTTGGCTTCACCGTCAGCGGCAACCGCAGGACCGGCTGGGGCTACGACGCCAACGGGAACG
>ONLD01000100.1 GCA_900318565.1 uncultured Bacteroidales bacterium | reverse complement strand
TCGATTGTATATGCAATACCCCGTTCCAGGGATTCATCATACCTGCTCAATTCCCGGATGTCAACTGTATTCCTGCGAAGCAAGCTGCGTATGCCGTATCTTTTTTGGAAGTATGCTCCATACAAACGCTTGAAATGATTGATGAACTCCAGTGCTTTTTTGTATGAGCAGCAGAGGACGAAGTGTACGTGGTTTGACATCAAGACGAAAGCGAGAATACTCACTCCTGTCACGGCAGCGGCGACTGCGACGTAATTCATTGCGGTCAGGAAATCTTCATCATTCCGGAACCAGATGCCCGTGACCAAATGGCTGGTGCTTAATAAGTAGTATTTCATAGTCAAGTTTAAATTGTTATTAAATGACAAGATAGTCATCTGTTTTGAAAAGACCAAATCTTTTACAGGAATTGTCTTGAGGAAACGGCCCCTGCAACCTTCACCTGCCGGATTCCAGCAGGAGGAGGCGGGCTTTTCGTTCGAGGCCGCCGGCGTAGCCGGTGAGGGGGCCGCGGTAGCCGGAGAGGGAGCCGCCAGAACCGTGGAGGGCCCTGCCGTGGTCTCGGAGGGAGCTGCCGGAACCGGGGTGGGATCTGCCGGAGCCGAGGACACGGTGGCAGGGGATGATGAGGGAGATGGGATTGTGGCCGACGGCTCCGCCGACTGCCTGGGCAGACATAGACGGGAGCCCGCGCTCCTCGGCGATCCTGGCTGCAATCTCGCCGTAGGTCATAGTCTTTCCGTAGGGGATAGTCAGCATAATCTCGCAAACCCGCTTCCGGAAGGGGCTGCAGCGCAGAGTCAGCGCCGGGGTGAAGTCCGGCACAGCCCCGCTGAAATACAGGTCCAGCCACCGGCAGGTCTCCTCGAACACCGGGAGCAGGCATTCCTGACGCTCCGGCAGGAGAGTCTCCGCAAAGAACTTCTGCCCGTCAAACCACAGCCCGGTCAGCGCCTTTCCGTCGCTCGCCATCGTAATGCCCCCGAGAGGCGAATCGTAATGCCAGGTATAATCCATATAAATATTATTACATACGCGAAAGTGTTTTTCGCTGGCCCTTGTTGGAAATCTGGACAATTTTCAAAACTAGGATGGGTTCAGTCGGTAACACTCCGCCTGTCTATTGTATATGCTGCCGGTGGGCTTCTGGCCTCTTTATCCTAGCGTTTGTCCAGAACGTCCGGCGGGTTCGAAAGAACTAGCGCATCTGTATAAAAATACAGAGTATCGCTTCTCCCGAAGAATACTCTGTAAAGGTTTTGATGCCAAATCTGAGGCGCTTATCTCTCAATGTATCGCACATAACGTAGTGCAGAGGTATAAAACATTTTCAAGAAAACAAACGAATTCCAGATTATATCAATAATCGCTAAGGCTAGGCCTGAAAATGACAAAACCGGGCCGGCAAGACTGCGGAAACCGCTGTTTAGGCCTGAAAAGGGCAATATCGGGCCTGCAAGGGCAAAGGCGGGAGGCCTGAATTACTTCTGCTGGAAAGGGCCTGCTAGAGCTCCTCGATCATACGGCGGAAGAGTTTGGACATATTGTCGGCGGCGATGCCGGCCTGCTTGACAACGTCGTCTCCGTCGTTGAAGTTCTTGGGTACGTTGCGGGTGTTGGCTTCGTTGGTGACGACGGACATTCCGAACACGCGGATGCCGCAGTGGCGGGCTACGATGACTTCGGGGATGGTGGACATACCCACGAGGTCGGCGCCGACTTCACGGAAGAAGCGGATTTCGGCGGGAGTCTCGTAGGTCGGACCCGTGCTGCCGAAGTACACGCCCTTGCGGAGGTTGAGGCCCATCTGGATGCCGATGCGCTCGGCAAGCTGCTGGAGCTCAAGGTCGTAGGCGCAGGTCATATCGGGGAAGCGAGGACCGAAGTCGCTGAGGTTGGGCCCGATAAGAGGGTTGGGCATCATATTGATGTGGTCCTTGATAATCACCAGGTCGCCCACGTGGTAGTCAAAATTGACTCCGCCGGCGGCGTTGGATACGAAGAGGAACTCGATACCGAGCAGCTTCATAACCCTCACTCCGAGGGTCACCAGTTCCATAGGGTAGCCTTCGTAGAAGTGGAGGCGGCCCTGCATAGCGATGATTTTCTTGCCGCCCAGGTCGCCGTAGATGAAATTGCCTTTGTGGCCGATTGCGGTAGAGACCGGGAATTCCGGCACGTCGCGGTAGGGGATTATGGTAGGGTTCTTTATTTCGTCCGCCAGCTTGCCTAGGCCGCTGCCGAGCACGATGCCGATTGTCGGGGTTTCGCCTCCGATACAACTCTTCAGGTATCGGGCTGCGTGGTTGATTTTTTCAGTTCTTTCGTCCATAGTGTTATAACATTCGCTTGATTTCTTCCCTTGCCCGGGCGAGGATTTCCCGTTCGCCTTCAATTTCGCGGTGTCGCATCACGAAGCGGCCTCCGCAAATGACGGAGTCGATGCAGTCGGAATGGGCGGAATAGATGAAGTTGGCGAGGAAACTGCCGGGGGAGAGGAAGAAAGTGTTGTCCGTATCTACGATCGATATGTCGGCAAGGGCTCCTTCGACAAGGCGCCCCGCGTTGATCTTGAGGGCTTTGGCTCCATTGACAGTGGCCATCGCCATAAGCTCGTCCAGCGGCAGGGCCTTGGGGTCGTCCCGCCAGGCCTTCTGGAAGAGGGCGGAGGTCTTCATCGCCTCCAGGATGTCGAGGTTGTTGGAGGAT
>ONLD01000102.1 GCA_900318565.1 uncultured Bacteroidales bacterium | reverse complement strand
CCAGGCATATCTTCTGCGCTCTGTCTACAACCGCTGCATCAATTACATCAAAAGGGCACGCCGCAACAATCTGTTTACCGGCGAGTATGAAGAGCGCCTGCTCTCTCTGGCCGGAGACTGCTGGTCCCCGGACCGTAACCCTGTGATTCGGAGCATATTCAACGCCGACCTTCGCGACATCATCTCCGAGGCTGTCAGTTCGCTTTCACCACGTTGCAAAGAAGTCTTCACGCTCAGCTATATCGACAATCTTACCAACAAGGAAATCAGCGAGCGCCTTGGTATCTCGCTCAGTACCGTGGAGAACCATATGTACATCGCACTCCGCCAGCTCCGCTCGTCCCTTGCCGGAGTATAAAATATTCCTTTTCCATTAGGTGTTTCCAGGATTTCTCTTGTATATATAGTGTATGCAAGAAGAATTAATGAACATTATCGTGCGGCATACGCGTGGTGCCGCCGATGAGCAGGATAAGCGCAAGCTTGTGGAATGGCTGGAAGAGTCGGAAGAAAACCGCCGGTTCTACTCGCTGTTTATGGCCAACTGCTCTCTCCACGAAACGATAGCTTCTCCCTCGCTGTATTCGGACACCGAATCTATGATAGCCCGACTGGATGCACGGATAGATGCAGCCGAGTCACAGCGCCGTGAGCGTATGCCTCTCAGGCTTGCAGGCTGGGCGGTTGCGGCAGTCATAGCCGCGGTAGTGTCTGTTTTCGTATTCCGCGGAACAGGCATAAGCTGGACAGCCCCAGTGCCTATGGAGCAGGCAGTCAACCTCACTGCTGAAACCATCCAATTCGCACTGGACGACGGCACACGAGTCTATCTTCATCCCGGAGCTGAAATCTCATACAATGTAAGCACGCTGGATGACAGAAGAGAAGTCAAACTCCACGGCGACGCCTACTTTGACGTAACGCGCAACGAACTGAAGCCCTTCGTGGTGTACACCGACAACATTGGGATCAAAGTGCTTGGGACGGCCTTCTCGGTTTCATCATCCCCGGAGGTATCACAGGTGGTGCTGGAGCGAGGAAGCGTGAGGCTGATTTCGTCCGAAGGGGCTTCCATGGTAACGCTCAGCCCCAACCAGAAGGCAACGTTCAAGGCGCTCACGGGTGATGTACGCGTAGAACCCGTGTACGCAACCGCTTTCGTCACCGACAAGTACAACCTGATGTCCATCTCAGACGCAACGATAGAAGAAATTACTTCCAAGCTTTCTTCCATCTTCCGTAAGAATATCAGTTTCAGCGGAGGAGACGACGACAAACGCTACAATCTTGCGGTCCTGAAGTCCGACACGCTCGAAGACATCCTTTCCATTTTGGAATATATGACAGGAGCTGAATTCACAATTCAATAAACATCATATTATTATACTTTTAACCAATCAATTATGAGAAAAAGAATTCTGTTGACTCTGGGATTGTCCCTGCTGCTCTGCCTGCTTGCAGGCTCTGCGGCTTCGGCACGCACCCAGGGAAAGCTCTACGATTTGGACCTGTCCATACCTGGAGCTACAGTCAGCTCGTTCACGGCCGCCCTCACCGGGCAGACCGGCGTGCTGTTTTCTTATGAGACCGACTTGGCTTCAAAAGCTTTGGGGAATATCTCCATTAAGGAAAGCCAAGCCTCATTGGAATCGATTCTCACGAAGGCATTCAGCGGCAAGGGAATTACCTGGAAGGTGGTCAACCGGACCGTGGTGCTCACCGCCGAGCAGCAGCCTCAGGAAAGGGGTGCTGTGGTGACGGGACGTGTGGTCGATTCTAACGGTGATCCTCTTCCTGGTGCCGGAGTCATTATCTCTGGTACCACAAAGGGTACTACCACGGATGCCGACGGCCGCTATTCAGTGTACGTCGCTCCCGGCCAATCCCTGGAGTTTTCCTTCATCGGTTATGCCACCCAGGTAATCCCTGTCGGCAAACGTTCCGTGTTGAACGTCGCCCTTGAAAACGACCAGAACATCCTCGATGATGTCGTGGTCGTGGGTTACGGTACCCAGTCTCGCAAGACCCTGAGCACCGCCATCGCCAAGGTTGACGGAGAAAAGCTTATGGACGCTCCAGTATCGACCGTGGGTGATGCCCTCAAGGGTAAGGTGACTGGTCTGCGCATCGCTTCCAACAACAACCTCCCTGGCGAGAGCCCACGATTCCTGATCCGAGGAGGTTCGTCCATCAACCGAAGCAACGACCCTCTGTTCCTGGTGGACGGAGTAGAGCGTGGAATCGAGGACCTCAACCCTAACGATATAGAATCCATAGAAGTCCTGAAGGATGCAGCATCATCCGCCATCTATGGCAGCCGGGCATCCAACGGTGTCATCCTCGTAACCACCAAGAAGGGTAATGCCTTCAAGCAGCCTCAGGTTGTGTTCGACTCCCAGGTCGGCTTCACTTCGCCGGCCCGTACTTGGAAACTGGCGAATGCAACCGAGTTCCTCACCATCGTCCGTCCTGCCGCGTTCATGGGACCGAATGCACCTCT
>ONLD01000104.1 GCA_900318565.1 uncultured Bacteroidales bacterium | reverse complement strand
GAAAAATAAAATTTTAAAAAGTATAAAACTATGTCAAAGGTTTGTCAAGTAACCGGAAGAAAGAGGATGAAAGGCAACAACGTTGCCCATTCCAAACTGCGCACCAAGCGCGACTTCTCCCTGAACCTCAAGAACAAGAAGTTCTGGAGCGAAGAGGAGCAGAGGTATATTACCCTTAAAGTGTCCTGCAAGGGCATTCGCGAGATTGAGAAGAACGGCCTCGAGGCTACTCTCAAGAAAGCAAAGAACGCAGGACTTGTTAACCTTGTTTAAATAATTGAATCATGGCAAAGAAAGCTAAAGGTAACAGGGTGCAGGTCATCCTCGAATGCACGGAGCAGAAAGAGAGCGGTGTTCCCGGAATGAGCCGCTACATCACAACCAAGAACAAGAAGAACACTCCCGACCGTCTTGAGCGCAGGAAGTACAATCCTTTCCTCAAGAAAGTCACTGTTCATCGTGAAATCAAATAATTGTTAAAGGAGATAAGATATGGCAAAGAAAGCCGTCGCAACATTCGCAGCAAAGGCCGGTGCTAAGAGCATGGTCAAGTGCATCCGTATGGAGAAATCTCCCAAGACCGGCGCTTATGTTTTCACAGAGCAGCTGGTGGAAGCTGAGAAAGCCAAGGATTTCTTCACCACCAAGAAGTAATTTCTTCCTGACTGAAAAAAGCCCGCGAGATAATTTCTTGCGGGCTTTTTTCGTCTTAGCCAATTATTTCGTATATTTGTGAGTTATGGCATTTAGTTTCTTTCAGAAGATAGGCAGGGCCATCGCCGGCAAGTCGAGAGTGGATGACGACACCCTCGACGCCATAGAGGAAGCCCTCATCGAATCCGATATGGGTGTGGAGACCACGCTTAAGGTTATTGACAATCTTGAAGAGCGTGTGGACCGCGACAAATATATGAGCCAGGACGAGCTCCGTGGTATGCTCAGGGAGGAAATCTCCGCCCTGATTCCCGAGACCGCCCCCCTGACTCTGAGCGTAAAGCCCTACGTGATTCTGGTGGTCGGCGTCAATGGAGTGGGGAAGACCACTACCATAGGCAAGCTGGCCTGGTACTGGAAGAACCAGGGCAAGAGGGTGCTGCTCGGAGCTGCCGACACCTTCCGTGCCGCCGCCGTGGACCAGATCGACATCTGGGCACAGCGCGCAGGCGTGGAGATTGTCAAGCAGCAGATGGGTTCCGACCCTGCCGCCGTGGCCTATGATACTGTCAAGTCGGCCGTGGCGAGGGGCTCCGACGTGGTGCTCATCGATACCGCCGGGCGCCTCCACAACCGCGTGGACCTGATGAACGAGCTCACGAAAATACGCAACTCCGTGCGCAAGGTCATTCCCGATGCTCCCGCAGAGGTGCTGCTCGTGCTTGACGCCAGCACCGGCCAGAACGCCTTTGCCCAGGCCAAGGAATTCGCCCGCGCGACCGACATTACAGGCCTCGTGGTGACAAAGCTCGACGGGACGGCCAAGGGCGGCGTCGTGGTGGGCGTGTCCGACCGTTTCGGCATCCCGGTGCGCTACATCGGAGTTGGAGAAAAAATTGAAGACATACGGCCTTTCGACAAAGAATCTTTTGTCGGGACGCTTTTTAAACCTGAAGATATATGAAACTCAGTTACAGTTGGTTAAAGGACTATTTGAAGTGTGACCTTACTCCCGCCCAGGTCGCGGAAGCGATGACCTCGATAGGCATCGAGGTGGACGGAGTTGAGGAAAGTGAAGAGATTCCCGGTGGCCTTGCCGGAGTGGTTGTGGCGAAGGTGCTCGAATGCGAGCCCCATCCGGACAGCGACCACCTCCATATCACCAAAGTGGATGACGGCAGTCCTGAACCGCTCACCGTGGTCTGCGGCGCCCCCAACGTGGCGGCCGGACAGAAAGTCCTCTTCGCCCGCATAGGCACCGTCCTTCCCGGTGATTTCAAAATCAAGAAGTCCAAGATACGCGGCGTGGAGTCGCTGGGTATGATATGCGCCGAAGACGAACTCGGCATCGGCAGCTCCCACGAAGGCATTATGGTGCTTCCTGAGGAGGCCGTGGTCGGCACTCCCGCCAAGGAGTACCTGCACCTCAAGACCGAAGCCGTCATAGAGTACGAAATCACGGCGAACCGCGTGGATGCCTCTTCCCACTGGGGCGTGGCCCGCGACCTGTACGCCTGGTGCGTGTTCAACGGAGTGCCCTGCGAGCTGAAGGCTCCGCTCGGCAGCGAGTTCCCCGGCAACGACCCTTCGATGGACGGAATCA